>DCGC01000027.1:0-4693 GCA_002315165.1 Candidatus Saccharibacteria bacterium UBA1788
CAGAAGATGAAGAAGCAGCACGTGGATGTGGACGGAATTTACGACCTCTTTGCCATACGCGTGATAATAGACTCGAAACCCGAGGACGAGAAATCCGATTGCTGGAAGGTGTATTCCATTATCACCGAGAAATATAAGCCAAATCCATACCGTCTGCGCGACTGGATCTCGGTGCCCAAGGCCAGCGGTTACGAGAGCCTGCACACCACGCTCATTGGCCCCAGCAAATTCAAACAATCTAGAAATTGCGTCTCCAACAATCGACGTATATAAATGCCCCACATGTAACACCTTAAACGGGTTTGGGTCAGAAAATTCACAAACTACTTTCTTCTGAGGATATATCATATATGATATATTTTTATCAAAATTATCCTTAAAATCCCTAATTTTATCTAAATAATATTCGTCCGATAGCGTAAAATTCAAAAACCCAGGCCCAGCCACTTCGCACCCCTCAACCTTCTCTGCTATTGACTGCGCAATCTCTCTCGGATTTTTGCCAAGCTCTTTTGCTAACTTCATCGCCACGTTCGAAGCATAATCCGCCCCCATATTTTCCGGCGCAACCGTCACTTCTGGAGAAATCTCAACATCAAAAAGCTCTTTTATAATTTCTGTTAATTTTTCTCTAATCTTTTCCATTTTCTTTATTATACCATACCTCTATGCTATAATTACTCCTATTGAAGGAGGTTTATGAAAAAGTGCTTTGATTCCGAAAAATATCTACGTCTACAAAAGGCCAAGATAAAAGAACGAATCAAGCTCTTCGACAAACTCTATATCGAATTTGGCGGCAAACTTGTCGACGATAACCACGCCGCTCGCGTCCTGCCAGGCTTCGAACCTGACCTTAAAATCCGCCTCATCCAAGAATTCAAAAAAGACGTGGAAGTTATTCTCTGTATTAACTCCGGCGATATCGAAAAATCCAAAATCCGCTCCGACCGCGTCATCTCTTACGAAACCGAAGTTATCCGCCTTATCCAGTTCCTCCGCAGCCGTGATATTACTATCAATAACGTCGTCATTACTCTTTACAACGGCCAGAAAAAAGTCAAAAAATTCGTTGAACGCCTTAAAGATTATGATATTACCGCCTATATTCACACCTTCACTAAGGGCTATCCTACCGACGTAGACACCATCGTTTCTGATGAAGGTTATGGCGCCAACCCTTACATTAAAACCACCAAACCTCTCGTCATTATTTCCGCCCCAGGTGCCGGCTCCGGCAAATGCGCCACCGCCCTCTCCCAGCTCTATCATGAATATAAAAAAGGCGTCAAAGCTGGCTATGCAAAATTTGAAACCTTCCCAGTTTGGAATCTCCCTCTAAAACACCCTGTCAACCTTGCCTACGAAGCAGCTACTGCCGACATCGCCGACAAAAACATGATTGACTATTTCCACCTAGAAAAATACGGCATTCCAGCCGTAAATTATAACCGCGATCTAGAAATCTTCCCAGTCGTCAAAGAAATTCTCCATCGCATTGCCGGCAAAGATATCTATTATTCTCCAACCGACATGGGGGTCAACGTCATTGCCGACTGCATCATCGACAACCGCCTCGCCGAAGAAGCCTCTAAGGCCGAAATTATTCGCCGTTATCTTAAATCTCTTGTTGATGCAAAAAAAGGCCTTGTCGACGAGTCCACTCCGAACATCATCAAGCTTCTCATGAACGAGCTTAATATTTCCGAACAAAACCGCCCAGTTGTTCTCCACGCCCTAGAAAAACAACGTCTCTCCAATCTCCCTAGCGCTTGTATCTGCATCAATCGTCGCTATGTCGTTGGTCGCAAAACCGGCTACCTCTCCCCTATTTCTAGCACCATCCTCAACGCCCTCAAACATATCACCAAAATCCCCGACGAAGTCGATCTTATCTCGGAAAACGTCCTCGAACCAATTCTAAAAATCAAAAACCAAACTAGCAATTTCAAAGAATCCTATCTTCGTCTCGACGAGGTCCTCGTTGCCCTAAGTATCTGTTCTTCCACCAACCCAACCGTAAAGAAAGTTCTCGACAACCTAGAAAAACTCAAAGGTTGCGAATTCCATTCAACCCATATCATTCCAGATAGCGAAATGCAAATTATTAATAATCTTGGTCTCTTGGCCACTTGTGGAGTAGAAAATGACATCAATTAATTCACGTTTATTAGTTTCCGGCGCAGATTTCTTCGCCGATGATTTTAAAATCAACCCTTACTATACCAACTCAGCTATCGACGTAGAAAAAGCTAAAGCCGAGCACGCCGCTATTATTGATTGTTTCAAACAAGCTGGCATCGAAGTTATTAAAGTCGACCCCCCGAAAGGTAGCCAAGATGGTGTCTATACTGCTAACTGGGCAGTCGTCAAAGATGGCATCGCCATCCCTTCCCATCTTCCAGAAGCCCGCAAGGCCGAAGAGCCTTATGCTGAAGCTATTCTACGCAACCTCGGCTACACCATCAAAAAAGTTCCAGAAGGTCTACTTTTCTCTGGTCAAGGCGACTGCCTTATCTGTGGTAAATATATGTTCGCAGGTAGCGGCTACCGCTCCGACATTCCCGCCCAAGAATTCGTCGCCGACACTCTCGGTCTTGAACGCATCCAACTCCACACCATCCCCCAACTTAACCCTGACGGCACTCCCCATATCAACCCAGCCACCAACCACGCCGACTCCTTTTTCTACGACCTAGACCTCTCCCTTTCTATCATCTCAGAAAACTGCATAGCCTACTGCCCTGAAGCTTTTGATGAAGCTTCCCGAGAAAAGCTCGCAGCACTCGATATCGACAAAATCATCATCGATTTCAAAGAAGCCACCGTTGGTTTTGCTTGCAATCTCGTCAGCACCGGCAAAACCGTCATCATGTCAAACCACGCTCCAAAGTTCCAAGCCGAACTCGAAGCTCGCGGCCTCACTTGTCTCACTCCAGACGTCACCGAACTCAAAAAAGGCGGCGGCTATATTCGTTGTATTTCTCTAGCCCTTTAAGGCTTTCAGGGCCTTGCGAATCTCATCTGGCTCATAATAAGCGTGCTCTCCGTCTGCCCGCTCAATAGTTTTTTCATGCCCCTTACCAAGAAACAAGACAGTATCACCTTTCTTCGCCATCTCGCACGCTTTTTTAATCGCAGTCGGACGGTCTAAAATCAAGAACAAATCTTTTCCTTCCTTCTTGCCAGATTTTTCTACACCCGCTTTAATCTGCTCCAAAATCTCCATCCCAGGCGTTTCGCGGTCATCTTCCTCTGTCAAAATCACTATATCCGCATATTTCCCCGCAATTTCTCCTTGTGGCGTTCGTTTGGTCGCATCGCGTCGCCCTCCAGCCGAACCAAACATCACAATCAATCTTCCTTTGGTCGCTTTTTTCATGTCTGGCAATAGTTTTTCAAAAGCATCCGGCGTATGCGCATAATCTATCATCGCCAAAAAATCTTGCCCCTCATCAAACGCCGTCGTCCTACCTTCTACTGCGCCAAGGCTAAAAATTCCTTTCTCAATTTCTGCCTTCGTCAGCCCAATTTTCTCCCCCACACAAACTGCCGCCAATGAATTATAAACATTAAAAATCCCCGGCAATTTTGTCGCTATTTTTATATCACCACACGAATATTTTACACCACCAACCGCCAACTCCACCCCTTCAGCTCTCTTATCACCCTTATTTATACCATATGTGATATAATTCTTCGTATTTTTCTTATAATACGCCGTCGCCTTATCATCCGCGTTTAATACCGCAAATTTCGCCTGCTTAAATAACTTCCCCTTCGCTTCACGATAATTTTCCATCGTTTTGTGATAGTCTAAATGCTCATGGGTCAAATTCGTAAACACCCCAATCTCAATTGGAATCCCCAACGTCCTAAACTGCGTCAAAGCATGCGATGTCACCTCTAATACCAAAAACTCCGCCCCCGATTCAGCGATTGTCTTAATTCTTTTATTCAATAAACTCGAAGAAACCGTCGTCATGTGTTCCATCTGCTCGTTCAAATCTTTTTCATTTCCTCCAACTCCGCCCCAAGCCACAGTCGTCATCAGCCCAGTTTTACGTCCCGCCGAATTTAACATTTTCCAAATCAAAAATGAAGTAGTAGTCTTACCGTTCGTCCCCGTCACCCCAATCACGCGCAATTTTCTACCAGGAAACCCATATTTCACCCCATACGCCCCAGCCTTCACAAAATGATACGGTTTAGTCAAATCATCATAAAATGGTAGTTTTTCTAGATTCTTTTTAATCAAGTTTTTCATTTCTAGACTTTCCTTTCTTTCGTTCATCAAATGCCTTGCCTATAGCTAGCGCAGCTATACTAATAAAACTACATATAATCGCATAGATTATCATATACGGCAACAGCCCTAGAACACTGCTTTCTTTGCATGAATCCAAACAAATATTCACTTTTCCGCCATTAGATATAAACGCTATCAATAAGGCCAAAGCAATAGCCACAATCTGAGAAAACAAAACCCATTCTACTGTTTTTAGAAAAACTTTTTTAGAATCGTTTATCGCTCTTTTTGCATAATTGCAAGCACATACCTTAAACAATACCCCAAACACTAACGGAGTCCCAAACCAAATCAAAAAAATCAAAACCCACCCCAAACCAGCAGTTATAGCTAAGAATACCGCATAAACAACGGTTAAGACCGCCAGTTCTACCGGAAATAATA
>DCGC01000027.1:4700-4861 GCA_002315165.1 Candidatus Saccharibacteria bacterium UBA1788
TTCTTATTCCGCATCTCCGGCACAATGTCAACGTTAGGACTGCCTTCCCCAAGATTGTCATAGTTTTGTTCATTTTCCATACCTTCATTTTACCATAAATTCTTCCGTCATTCCCCAAGGAATCTGTCTCTGCATGGCTTACTATTTGTCTACCGGCCAAG
>DCGC01000034.1 GCA_002315165.1 Candidatus Saccharibacteria bacterium UBA1788
CGACACTATTATCTATTCCAACTATTCTCTTGCCAAATGTCTAGATTTGGCTATTAGAGAATCACATTCTGGCTGTGCCGAAACCATTCACAAACGCATCGGAATTAATAATCTTCAGTCTATTATAGCCAACGACTACAACTTATCAAATTCTAGTGCAGCCGGTCTTTATTCTACTGCCGCAGAAATTTCAGCCATGCTAAAAATCTACTACAATCACACAGATTTGTCCGAAGAAACTTGGACTACGATTCAAGATTCTATGTTAAACCAGCCGCCAGTATATAACGGACTTTGCTCTAAAGCATGTGATTGGCGCCAAGGATTTCCTTCTGGGTTTACTACTGCTAAAGTTTACAACAAAGTTGGCTGGCAAAGCAGCAATGGTGGCTGGAAAATCTATGACGATGCGGCAATCGTAGAATTAGACGGCCACACCTACATTATGACCATCATGTCGCAATGGGTATATCCATCAGAAATTGCTAAGCTCGGCACTGCCATAGAATCAGCAATCCTATCTAATAATTAGTAAAGAATTGCGACCAATAAATTTTATATTTAGAGTTTCTATCATAAGTTAAACCGACAGACATTTTTGTGAAATTAGGGTTCAAAATATTTGCTTTATGGTCTTCGGAATTCATCCAGGCTGCAACTGCGGCTTGTGGAGACGGAGCTGCGTTGCCAGCCATCAAGTTTTCTCCGGCATAATATTTTTTCGTACCGTCTTGTGGTAATAGGCAAGCGGTACTCCATGCGCTACCATCTGGTCTAGTATGTGAATATTTCGTTTTCGACTCATCCGCCCTAGTCTGAGCTGCGCTAGCGCAAGTATCGCCCCACGTTAGCGGCTCTAGACCGTTTTTTACGCGCTCCTGATTAACTAGCGAAAGGACCTCATATTTCCATTGGTCGATAGGTATCGGCAATACAGTTACCATAATTGAGTCATGTCTCCACCCATCATAAGTTCCAGCCGTCACCAACGCCGTTCCTGTCCCAACGATAATTGGGTAACGACAAGTATCAGAAGAATATCCTAGCCACGACCTTGCAGTAGAATAAAAACCAGCAATTACCGACGAGTTGCTCGTCTGCCAATACATTTGACCTATCCCAGATAGCCCCCCTCCGGCACAAATATCAAAGTTCGCCGACTCATAAATAGTAATCGAATCTTCATTCCAAAGCTCACTGCTCGCTACAGGGCTGCTGTCTACGCCACTATCTGCTCGCAGGGCTGTCGTATATTCCTTCATCTCTGCAGTCATTTGTGTTTGCGAACTCGATTCCGCATCCAGCATTGCGGCCTGCTCTACTGCCTCATTAACTTCATCGGATCTTTGCTCAATTACCCTAAACTCTAAGCCACCATTAATCCCAATTGCCCCAGCAATCAAAATCCCCGCAATCAAAATTGCCGCCGCGTTTACTGAAAGAAGAATCGTCACGCGAGTTTGTTTTAAGGAAGCTGCCGCTGCCGCCATTATTATTTTACGCGCCTCTCTGCATCAATAATTGACGCCACCAAGTTTACTATCATTTCAATCTGTATCATATCTTGGCGTGTTAATGTCTTTTTATTAACAGGTCTTCCGAACAAAATTTGGCCAAAGACTTCATCTTTATTATTGCGCAACTCTGCAATATTTTTAATATCAAGGTCCAAAGAAATTTTGCTAACATTTCCGTTCATTTCTTGCCAGATACCGCGTTTTGGTTCTTCAAGTTTCGCAATCTCTACTAAATCATCGCTTGAAGCATTAAGACTTCCAGACCCATATAACCTGCCATTGACTAAGAACCCTACATACTCAAAATGAAGATGATCGGCCAAAAAACCTGCCAACTCTTTCATTTCTGCGGTTTTCTTTGTCAGCCTTGTAATTTTTTTTGTAATATAGCCAACGTCAAATTGTTTCATTGCAACCAGCGAACTCAACATCGTGAACGTTTCGTAAATAGCCGGAACCAAACATAAACCTATTGCCGCCATAATTAAATTCAATAGTAGTATAGCTGGTGACGGGCTAGGAATCCTAAATAGCGCCATAAACACTAAATAGAAAATCAAAATATAAATAATCGCCGCCGCAATAATTAGAATAATATATGAAAAAATCTTCATCCAATTTGCCGACAATGACAAAAGATGATAACGCACTACCGAATAATAATAACAAAGTAGTGCCACAGCTGTCGCTACTGGACCAACCCAAATGAATTGCGGAATTTCCGACAACATAATCAAATCAAAAACTAACGCAAACACCCCAGAAATCGACAAACCAACATAAAATACTTTTAGACCAATTTTGGTCTTTTTACTTACGGTTTTTCTAATCGTATAAAGCAAGAAACCTAGGAAAGTAAAAGTATTCATGGCATAATAAGCCATCAATAAATAAAAATACCAGCCCTTAGCAACTTCCATTTTATTACAGGTATCATTTAGTGAGATTGCCGAATAAAAAACACTAGGTTTCGCTATCAAAATTCCAGCCACAAAAACCCCAACAATCGACAAAAATACCAACGCTACTTTTCCGGCTTTATACTTCCACCCCGAATAGCCGATCAAGCCGATGTCTGCCAAAGTGATACCACAGATAATTCCAATAATCAAATTTTTTGCGAGTTCGTATCCGTCAGACTTCAAAGACAAAAACATCGCAATTGACGCCGACCATAAAGCTAAACCGAGGGTAAAGACTAACAGCCAAATAGCACTTGCTCGATTTTGTTTTCTACTACCAAAAAATGTCGAAATACCAGACAAGACTGTCAAGACCGCTACAGCTATTGTCACGATAGTAATCAGCTGCATAAACCTCCTATATTTATAACTTATGCTTTCAGTATAACACAAAAAAGAAAAAACCGCCCATTTCTGGGCGGAAAAGATTGGGGGTTAGATTTTTTGGAGAAGACGATAGTCTATCTTGCCAGAAGCCATGACAGGCAATCTTTCCAAGAAAGCTATCTCTTCAGGAATTTGGAATTCTTTCAAACGCATATCAAGATATTGCTCGATAATGCGTCGTGCTTCAAGCTCATCTACTGCCGCGTTATCTGCAATAGCAACGAACGCCTTGCCAATAGTGACATTGTCCTTGCGGGTAACTGGTACTACTGCGGCCTGCTCAACGAAGTCGATTTCGTACAGAATTTTTTCGACCATTTCACAGGAAACTTTGTCTCCAGCTCCTAGCGGCTGGAAAAAGCGTTTCTTTCTGCCGAGATATTTAACATATCCAGCTTCATCTACCGAAACATAATCTCCAGTCTTGAAATAAGTCTTGCCGCGGAAAGCAACAAAAGCTTCGGCTGTAGCTTCAGGATTATTGAGATAACCTTCACAAAGCGACGGGGAATCAACGATTAACTCGCCAGCTTCACCATACTTTACTTCGTTCATATTATCATCAACAATTACCCATTTCGGACCGATATAGAATATGCCGCTAGTGCCAGGTAGATGCGGGACCGTGTCACTTGCAGTGCCAATGCCAAGACCTTCGCCAAAACCATAGTTGTTGCATACTTTTGCCTTAGAGTTGTGCTCGCGGAAAAACGCTTCTGCGGCAGGGAACAACTCTTCAGGCGTAGACAATCCTGAACTATAAAACTTTTGCAGCGAAGAAAGGTCGGCATCGGGCGGAGTCAACTTCATCATTGCTTGCAACAATACGGGCGTCCCAAAAATCAAAAACGCATTATATTTATAATACTGCGCAATATCCTGAGGCGACACCCCACTTGCAAATACGACTTCTTGCCCCCACAAAATCGGCACAAATCCAGTCATAAAACCAAACGGCAATCTTGCAGAAAGAAGCGTCATGAGTTTTCTGTTGACTGGGTCATAATTCTCGATTCTTGTGGAATGAAGTGCAAACAACATGGTAGCGTAGATTGCCGAATTCTTAAATGGCAAGACTTTTGGAATAGATGTCGAACCGCTTGTCTGCAGAAAAATCAACGGTTCGTCGTAATTCGAATACTGCTCAATTGCCTCCATTGCTTCGTCGGCGTCGTGGTCGCTAAACATGGACGGAAAAGACGCAAGCGCCATCGTACCGTCAGCTGACGTAATGCCTTTCTTTAGGTTAAACACCGTATCTTTATAGAAAAGCAAAACATCACCATTCTTCGAGGCCTTATCAACCAGAACCTTCATAGAGTCAAGATAGTCCAAGAAGAAAACCTTCACGCCGATAGCGTTTGCCGCCATAACAACAGCAACCATCTCGAAAGAATTTGGCATTGCGACCGCTACGGAGCTTTCACCAGGACGAACCAACGCCCCAATCATTGCTGCCGCGCAGTTTTTGATAGCAAGTACCAACTCCTTCTTCCCATGCTCACCATTATTATCAAAGACAGCCGAGTTATCCATATATCCAGCATTCATAAGCAAAAAAGTCTTATACATGGAATACGGATAAATCTTAGGTTCCAGTTCATCTGCGGGTATTCCAGCTAGATGAATTTTGTCGATAGACGGATATCCAGTTTTTTTAAACAAAATAATTACCCCCTTTTGTTTTGCCCCAATCTTTTAATGTGCAATCCTCGCGGATCGCTAAGGATTATATCATATATCTTAAACTTTTTCTATCATAAGGGAAACAAAAAAGCTCATCACGAGCTATTTTACGAGCTTGGCTGGGGATGAGGGACATAATTCGGAACCAAAATATGTATGCGGAAGCTATTGGGAATTTCGAATTGGAATCATTAAAAATAATCTTAGCACCAATATCAGCATTGGCTGCGTAACAAAATTTGTCCGATAAGCGTCAAAATGATATAATATGAGTATGAACAAAATCAATCTATTCATTGCTGAAGCAAATGGGAATCTTTCAGATAAAAAAGAGCTTATTCTGAATGCTGTTAAAAAGGCAGAGGAGTACGTTTTTCCTAAGCTTAAAATAGATTGGGATATTGATGTCCTAATACGCAATTCAAAGCAAAAATTTCCTGAAGCAAAAGATCGTGTTAGCGGGCATACATACGAAGATAGTCTAATACGCCTAATGGTTGAAGAT
>DCGC01000029.1:0-1356 GCA_002315165.1 Candidatus Saccharibacteria bacterium UBA1788
ATTTGGGTTTCGCCAGCGCCTTTCCATGAGGTAAAAAAAGCTTTAAAAAAGTTTCATCCGGAAGTGATTCATAGCCAAGTAAGCGACCCGATTGGCGTTGCGGTTGCGCATTATGCGCACGAGCATAAAATTCCGTTTGTGACGACCGGGCATAATCATCCCGATCAAATTACTGGCCAGTTAAAAGGCATAAAGCCGATTAAGAAAATTGCTGATGCTGCCCTTGCGGCTTATTTGGCTAGTTATCGTGCGAAATCTGATTATGTGACGATGCCGACTGAAATGGCAATTGAAGATTTAGCTTCTTCGAAAAGGCAGGAATTTAAAATTCCGATTGAGGCTTTGTCGAATGGGGTGGATTTGTCTGAATTCAAGCCTGGTAAGGCAAGCTTGAAAATCTATAAAAAGTATAAATTGCCGACCGATAGGCCTGTCGTTTTATATGTTGGGCGGGTGGACCCTGCCAAATCGATTGAACGGGTAGTAGAAGCGTTTTCTTTGGTGTTAGAAAAAAATCCGGAAGCGCAGTTGGTGATTGTGGGCGATGGCACCGACATGAATCATCTGAAAAAGATGACAAAATATTTGCAGATAGAAAAGTCGGTGAGTTTTTTGGGCAAAGTAATGATGCCGGAATTGGCCGAAGTTTATCATGTTGGTTCGGTTTTTGTGACGGCTAGTGAGACCGAGACGCAAGGTATCGTTTTAATAGAAGCGGCAGCGAGTGGTTTGCCAATTGTGGCTGTGGATTCTGGCGCGGTGGGTGAGGTTTGCCGAAATGGCGAGAACGGTTTTTTGTGCAAACCAAAAGACGTTGATGAAATTGCTGATGGAATTGTAAAAATTATTAATGACGAAGAGCTGCAACGTGAATATGCAAAAAATAGCGTTGAGATTTCTAAAAAACACGATTTGAAACGCACCTTGCGACGTTTTGAAGAAATATATCAAGAAGCTATTGACTTAAAAACTCACGAATAATTTGTGAGAGTTCTTGTGGTTTTTCATAGTTAACAACATGTCCGGTTTTTTTGATAATTTTAAGGTTGAAATTTTTTGACTTGGCTAGAGTGGTGGTCTTTTTCTTAGGCATAATACGGTCTCGATCGCCAGCGATAATTAGGACGTTTTTATTGAAGTTAAAATCTGCTACTGAATAGCTTGTAGAAAAAGAGGCTGCGGCGAGGATGTCTTTTTTTGGTGATGATGTTTCTCCGCAAAGAATGGTTTTCTGAACGGCGTTTTTGTAGAGTTTATGGGAGTGTTGGGGAATAAAGAGAAAGTCGGTGGTGATTCTGCTGGTTAGTTTGTTAGGAAAAACATTAATTAGCGGTTGGGCGCGGTTGATGAATTCTG
>DCGC01000029.1:1379-3555 GCA_002315165.1 Candidatus Saccharibacteria bacterium UBA1788
GCGGAGATTGGAGAAACAAAAATAAGCTTGTCGTTGAGAAGTTCTGGGAATTTTTCGGCGGTAGCGGCGGCGATAATTGATCCCATAGAGTGCCCGATGAGGACCGGTTTTGAAATGTTGAGAGACTTAATGAAGCTGGCAATAAAGTTAGCGTAAGTTTCGGGAGTATAATTCATTAATGTTCCGGCATTAGCAAAAGGCGGAATAGCAGGCGCATAAACTTCGAAATTAGTTTTTAGATCATTAATAATATCCTCGAAGCCTAGTGGCGCGCCGCGGAAACCATGAATAATGATGACAGGAGGTTTAGAGGAGGCCATTTTTTTGGAGAGCTTTTTTGAGGGCTGGACGATCGAGCCCGACAATAATTTCGCCGTTAATATCGGTGACTGGGACCGCTGCGATGTCTGAAAAATCGCTGGCGTTAAGCTCTTGGTATTCTATACCTTGAGTTTCTAGCCAATCCATGAGGGCGTGACAATAAACACAAGTTGGGGATGAATAAACTTTAATCATATATTATATATTGTACTACAAAGCGAGAGCAGCGTCGAGTTGTGGGTCGCGACCTAAGTTAGTGTCTTCGTAGGTGAGCTCGACTTCTTGGTCTGGCGTGATTCCCTCGCCATGAATACAATTTCCTTTAGGTGTGTACCAGTGGGCAGTTGTGACTTTAAGCGAGGTATTGTCAGATAAATCGAAGAGGGTTTGGACGACACCTTTGCCGAAAGAAGTTTCACCTACAACGGTAGCCTTGTTGTAATCTTTGAGCGCACCGGCGACGATTTCGGAAGCAGAAGCAGAGGTTCCGTTAATAAGAACTACGGTAGGCATATCTTTTAGGATGGCTTTATTCCTGTAAGCGTAGGTGTTTTCGGTTGCGGCAACGGCTGATTTTTGAGTGAAAATTAACTCGCCGTCAATCCATAGAGAGAGTAAGTCTTTAGCGGCAGAGACGTAGCCACCGCCATTACCGCGCAAATCGAGAATGACTTTTTTGACGCCTTTAGACGCAAATTCTTGGGCGAATTTTTGAACTATGGTGCCAGTGTCGGTATCGAAGCGGGTAAGGGTAACGATTGCGGTGTCTCCTCGATAGTCTACATACGCAGAGACGTTGTTAATTGTTTCGCGTTTCATGGTAAACGATAGTTCTTCTCCGTCGCGAATTACAGTGACGGTGACCTCGGAGCCTTCTTCGCCGCGAACTTTGTTGGCAATTTCGTCGGTAGATAAGTCGTAGACGTCTTCACCGTCGACTTTATAGAAGATATCGCCAGCTAGGATGCCGGCTTTACGTGCTGGGTTGTCTGGCAGGGTACGGATAACGCGAACGTAGCCATCGCGTAATCCCATTTCTACGCCGATGCCAGCGCCTACGTTGCCGTGAAGATAATCATTGAGTTCTTGGGTTTCTTCGGCACTCATATAGACGGTATAATCATCGCCTAGAGCTTCAACTAAACCTTTTTTTGCGCCTTCGATAATTTTGTCGTGGTCTATTTCTCCGTCGTAGTGACTTTTAACGGAGCTGTAAACTTCATCGAGCGCGGACCAGTCGTAACTGGTGTTTTTAGTTATACCTAAATAAGGAGCGAAAGAATTCCATTTAATTCCGATGAAAACGCCGATAAAAAGCGTGATAGCGCTAACGACGATGGCTCCTCCCAGCCCAACTTTTTTTTCTTTCCACTCTTGATTATTGCTCATTAGATTATTTTAGCACACTATTCAAAATGGATGTAGTTGTATTTGCTGGCTTCGTATGCGGAGAGTGTGCGTGCGCCAAAATCGCCTGAATGATATTTTCCTGTGAGTTTCCCGGTTGAGTAGTAGTTGTTATATTCGGTGACGTTGATTGAACCGTTAGAATTGACGCTTTCTACCCAAAAGACATGTCCGTACCTGCCGGAGTTGCTTTGACCGACGGAATGAGCTGATGGGGTGTTGTCGACTCGATAACTACGCGCTCTGGCGTATTCGTCCCATGAGTATGCATTGCCCCATGCGACGGCGACGCCAAAGGTTTCGTAAACTTTCCAAGCGGCATAGCTAACACATTCGCAAACGTAGCCGCCGATTTTTTTGCCATTGAAATAGGTGGTGTAGGCGTCTTGACGCTGAGGGCAGTCGTTTTTCCATTCGTATGAGTTAGTTGCGCCGTAATAGGTACCAG
>DCGC01000018.1:0-789 GCA_002315165.1 Candidatus Saccharibacteria bacterium UBA1788
TAGCGAAGAAGACCGATGACTTCAGTTTTTAGCTTGTCATTTTCAGACTTAGAGAATTCAATAATATCTCCGAGTTTTATTTGGCTTCGTTTTTCGTCATAAAGGCGAAGCTCGATACGTTTTGTTCCGTCTTTTATAAAGTCGAAGTATTTTGGTTGCAGATTCATTTGGTGGATTTTCATATTTGCACTATATTTTTTACTGTAAATTATTCAGAATGGTCAGGAAGAGGCTCTTTTTTCCAACGTTTTAGTGTGGGAAAAAGTTTTTCGCAATGAACTTTCATTTCGGAATTTGTCATGCCAGCCTGCTCACCGTATTGCGCACACATGCCAATATATTCTTCCATAGAAACTTTGTCGATAAAATCACCACCTTCATAACAATACTTGCAATAATCTAGGTTTTTGTTGCCATCTTTTTCGGTGCCAAGTTGATCGTCGGACGTAATTGGCATGCCGCAGCTTTGACAAATTCTATTATCCATATCTCCCTTTCTTAATATTTTTGGTTTACACTATAAGCTTCATTATAATACAAACAAATAATCTTCAAAATTTTCGACGTAATATTTAGGTTTTTTGGAACCTTTGGCGATAATCGTATGTCCTTCCGCTTCGAGCAGCTGTTTTTGCAATTCAATTGCTTCGGGATATTTGGCGTTTAATTCACCGTTTGATTTTAGAGTTCTCCAATATGGAGTTATATTTTCTTTTCTTTGATAGCTTGCCCAAGCGCAAATATTCACAAATATGCCACAAGTTAAAGGGCAAGTAATCTCTACGTGAT
>DCGC01000018.1:808-3233 GCA_002315165.1 Candidatus Saccharibacteria bacterium UBA1788
TTTGGCGATTTTTTCTCTTAGCATATTGGTCGTGATGAGCTTGCCTTTTGGAACTTTTTTCATGAGCGCATCGTATTCTAACGGCGGAGCCACGACCATTGTTTTTCCACCCCATTTTTTAGCAGCAAGATCATCAAGTTCAACAATTTTTGGCATATTTTTACTGTCTATCATTTTGGCGTTGAAGTCTTTTTTATCTTCTTTGGTCATATTTTCTACTTTCTTATTTTATTGGAATCTGGATTTCCGTGAGCCAATCATCAGTATTTTCTTTATTCCAAATTCCATCGATGTAGCATTCTCTAGGATAATCGATTATTGTTATCTTATTATCTTCGATATATTTCATTATTTTAGCATAAGATTCGCCTAAATTATCATATGCGCCTTTGTGATAAATGCAAATACATTTCGAATCTGGCAGCTCCATAAACTTAATATTATTATTTTCGTTAAAATTTTCTTTATTTTTTACTACTGCTTGCGAATATCTTACTTTAATATCATGGTCTTTATATTCGCCGTCCAAATAATTTACAAAACAATAATCTGGAGTTGCACATTTTAGGTCGGGATTTAGTGCTAAACATTCAACTCCCGAGGTTTGAATAAAATCAGATAGGTCACTATATTGTTTTACCGTGCCTTCTTTATAATACACGCAGCAAGCTGGTATGGTTTTCTCGAAAATTTCTTCTTTCATATTCTTTTCCTTTATTAAATAATTTAGCTTAGAAAGCTGATGCTCGTACGCTTTAATAACTCCTTCTAGTTCTATTTTTTTGGATTTTAAAATATCAAGCATCGGCTCATTGTCGAGCACTATTTTTTTAATCTCATCTATGGACAAGCCCGTTTGTTTTAGAGATATGATACGCGCGAGATCGAGCAGTTGTCGGTTTTCGTAATATCTATAGCCGTTCGTCTTGTCTATTTTTGTTGGAGATAGTAGTTTTTCTTTTTCGTAAAATCTTAAGGTCCTGATTGTTACTTTGGACATCTTGGAAAAGTCGCCTATTTTTAGCATTTTTGCCTCCTGCGCTTTTTATATAATATTACCTTAGAGGAGAGTCAAGAAGATATTGTAACATTTTTGCATTGTATAACTATTAAGTGCTAAAATGATAGTATGAGAAAGATATTTGCTTTTGTGTTTTGGATTTTTACAACTGCGCTTTATGCTGCTAACATTTTATTTTTAATATATTTAGTGGGTAGAACTTTTAGCATACCATTTTTGGGCGGTTTTTCAGCGTGGTTTACAGGTTTGCTTGGTCAATATGTTACTTTTGTAAATATTGCAGGTTTTAAGCTATGGCAATTGTGGCTGTTTTATCTTTTTATCTGTACTCCAGTAGTGGCATTATTACAATATTATGGCAAAAATTTGGGGGACAAAAGCGTAAACTTTCCACTCCTAAAGACATTGTTTGGCATTCTCGCTGGTATTCTAAAGATTATTATTGCTGTGGCTTTGATTTCTGCTGCTATTTATCTAGTATTTGAATTTATCATATAATTATGTTACGATAATGGTTATGGATAATAAGAAGTTTCTTATTTTTGACTTTTTTGGAGTAATATCGAGTGAAGTTTTCAATATTTGGCTCGATCGACACGGTCTAAATAGCCGCTATAACGAAGCAATTCAGTTCACTAGGCGAGCTGATAGGGGAGAAATTTCTTATAGAGAAGAGATTTCCGCTTTGGCGAAAATTTCTGGTCAAGATCCAGAAGTTTTGCATGCCGAATGGATGAGTATTCTAAAAATCAACCAGCACATCGTCGATTTTATCCAATCCAATAGGAATAAATATCACTTTGCGTTGCTTTCTAATTCTTCGGCTGATTTTGTGCGACCGATTTTGAATAAGTATCAGCTTGAGGGCCTGTTTGAGCATGTTTTTATTTCTAGCGAGCTGAGACTGGTAAAGCCAAATCAGGATATTTTTTGGACTGCCGTCCAGAGTTTGCAGACGACTCCTGAGAATTGCATCATGATTGATGATAAGGCTGAAAATATCGAAGGAGCAAAGAGTATTGGCATGGGAGGAATAGTTTACTCTATTCCAAAAGAATAGTTCCCGCTCCGGCAACAATTATTTCTCTAATGCAGATACTGCTCTTTTGATGGCTCCGATGGAGTTTGCCCGTGCTGGCGCCCTCTATTACGATGTTGGTGGTCTGGGCGTTCAGTCGGCAAACGGCCACTACTGGTCACGCCGTATCCTCTCATCTACGGTTTCTTGCTACCTGAGCTTGGGTTCCGACAAGGTCCGCCCTCAGTATTACCTCAATTACGGCTACGGGTTCTCCCTTCGTTGCCTTGCCCGCTAGAAAATTGCGGAGCTCGGCTCCGCGCCTGAAACGTGGCGCGCCTCTGTTTCCCGCTCCGGCAACAATAGTTTCTCTAATGCAGATACTG
>DCGC01000011.1:0-6609 GCA_002315165.1 Candidatus Saccharibacteria bacterium UBA1788
GCGAGGAGTGCTTTCTTGGTAATAGGCAGATTCGTGGGCCTCGTCGATAATAATAAGCCCTAGGTCTTTAAGAGGGGCAAAAAGGGCGGAACGGGGACCGATCATTATGAGGGGGGTGGGGGAATTAAGGATTCTTTCCCAAATTTGGTGGCGTTCTGATTCGGTTTGGCGGGAGTGCATAAGAATAATGTGTCCGCCAAAAGTTGATTCGAAAATTGAGACGAGCTGGGAGGTGAGGGCGATTTCTGGAACGAGAAGAATGGTTGATTTATCGCGCTGTAAGGCTTTACGAGCCATTTCTAGGTAGATATTAGTTTTTCCGCTTCCGGTTACCCCATGGAGCAGTTTGGTGCCCTCAGGCGCGCTCTCAAGGCCTTCTAGGGCTATTTTTTGGGCATGGTTAAGGTTAATAATTGGCAATTTTGGGGAAGAATTAGACGTTGGAAGGGGAATTTTGCGGCGATTTTTTGTGATGCCGGATGGAATAAAGAGGTTAAGAAAAGAAGGGAGAGGGGTGAGATAATATTCTGAGAGCCACAAGAGGGATTTTAAGAGGTGATTAGGTAGGGGCTGAGAATAGAGACAGCGAATGATGGGTTTGACTTGAAAATTGATTTGGTCGGGGTCGGCTTGGCGGAGAACTATGCCTGGGGTTTCGGATTTACCGAGAGGGATAAGGACGATTGTCCCTGGTTGGAGTTTTGAGGAAGAAGAGTAGGTTAAAACGCCAGAGTTGGCACAAAAAAGCTTGGTTGGAATCACCTCGTAAAACATGGCTCAATTATAACATTCTTTCTTGCGGGGCTGTTGTAATTTTGATATAATCTCAAATAGAAAAAGAGAGGTAAAAATGTTAGATGTATTTATCACTTCGAGGGTGCGCAGGAAAATACTGGTGGTTTTTGCGAAATATCCGGATTTTAAAACGCACGTTAGGGGGCTTTCTAAGCTGATAAAAGAAGATCCTGGAAATATCCAGAGGGAATTGCATAGATTGGAAAAAGGTAAGTTTTTGATTGCGACAAAAAAGGGAAATACGAAAATATACCAGACGAACAAACAATTTCCAATTCTAAAAGAATTACAGAGTATGGTGATAAAAAGCCAGCAATTGTCGAACAATAATAAACCAAATAAGACTATTGGCTAGATAGAACGTGAGCGAGTTATTTGAACGTCTAGTAAAAGCTAGGGGGATTTCTGAGGATTTTTTGACTCCAAAATATGAGGATTGTGTTGACCCGTTTTTATTACCTGATGCGAAAAAAGCAATAGAAAGAATAGGGGTGGCTGTAGAGAAAAAAGAAAAGATTTTGATTTATGGGGACTATGATGTGGATGGGGTAACGGCGAGCGTTTTGATGCATGATGGGCTGGAAATGGCGGGGATAGACGATATTGAAATTATGTTGCCAGATAGATTTTTGGATGGGTATGGGATGAGTAAAAAAGTTGTTCAGCGCGCCAAGGAGTTTGGAGCTGGGTTGGTCGTGACCGTGGACTGTGGCAGCGGAAATAAGGAAATTATTGAAGAGTTGAAAAATGAGGGGATAGATACGATTGTAACAGACCATCATGAGTGTCCAGAGGAATTGCCGGAAGCGGTGGCGGTAGTGAATCCCAAGAGGAAAGATATGGCACAGGCAGTTGAAGGTTGGGAAAATCATACTGAAGAGTTGATGGAAATGAGAGATTTGGCAGGAGTGGGGGTGGCTTTTACTCTGATGAGGGGGTTGGTGAAGGTTGGTTTAATAGAAAAAGGTAAGGAAAAGTGGCTGCTAGATTTAGTGGTGATTGGGACGATTTGCGATAGTATGAAAATGACTGGAGAGAATAGGCGATTGGCTTATTTTGGGATGATAGTTTTGAGGAAAACGAGAAGGATTGGGCTAAGGGAGATAATAAGAAATATTGGGGCGAAAAAAATTAATTCTGATACGATTGGCTTCCAGATAGGGCCAAGATTAAATGCGGCAGGGAGAATGGAATCGGCTAGAAAATCATTGGAACTTTTGATGGCTAAAAGTCGTCCAGAAGCAGCGAGGATGGCTGCTGAGCTAGAAAAGCTGAATGAGGAGAGGAAAACACAGCAGAAGATCGCCGTTAAAGAGATTAGAGAAAAAGGGATGGCGAACGATCCAGTGATTGTGGCGGTTGGTGAGTGGCACGAAGGTATTTTGGGGATTATTGCGGGACGGTTAGTGGAAGATTATAAGCGGCCGTCATTTGTTTTTACAGTTAAAGATGGGGAATATAAGGGCTCGGGTAGGAGTTTTGGGGATTTTAACCTTGCGGAAGCGTTGAATGCTTGCAAGGAGGAAATTATTGGCGGCGGAGGTCATGCTGGCGCATGTGGTGTGAAAGTTGGGGTAGAAAAAATGGGGGCATTTAAGGAGAGAGTAAACGAATATTATCGAGATTTGATGCTTTTTGATCAGGAACAATTTTTGGAAGAGACGGAAGATTTGGAAGTTGATTTTTTGACTGATTTTACGATAGATTTTTTGGAGGAAATGGAGCACTTGGAGCCATGGGGTGAGGAAAATGAAGCGCCGGTGTTTTTATTGAAAAATATGTTTGTATTGGATGCGAAAAAGATGGGAACTGAGGAGCAGCATATTAGGATATTAATAAGAGATCGTGACGGAGGAACGATGAAATTGATTGCTTTTAATGCTCCGAAAAAATGGTTGAATACGAAGCAGGGTGAAAAAATAGATGTTTGGGCAAAAGTTGAGGAAAATGAGTGGAACGGTTTAAGGAGCGTTGAGGGGAGGATTTTGAAAATGACACTTGCTCAAGAGGAATATTTTTGATATAATAATGGGCAATATGGCAATTAAAGTTACTAGAAAAGACCAAAGCGAAGCCAACGAAAACATCATTCGTCGCTTTAATCGTAAGGTTTTGCAGAGTGGAGTTATGCCACTAGCAAAGTCACAACTTCGTTTCGAGAAACCGATTTCTAAACGCGAGCGCAGAAATCGCGCAATTCTTCGCGAAGCACGCAAGGCTGAGAAAACTGAACGAATCAAACTTGGTTTGAAATAAATAAAAATCTCCCGGAAGGGAGGTTTTTTGATATACTGAAGTTGAAAGGAAAAAATGAATATACTATTTTTGGGGGCGCCTAGTTCGGGCAAAAGCACACAGGGGCAAATTTTAGCAGAAACAAGAAAAATGAGGTGGATTTCTTCGGGAGAGTTGTTTCGACAATCGGAAAGACCGGAGATAAAAGAAATTTTGAAAAAAGCTCAGTTGGTATACGATGAGATAACAAATGAGATGATGATTGCTGAAATAGAAAGAAGCGGAAAAGACGGAATTATTTTTGATGGTTATCCAAGAAACCGTTTTCAGGCGGAGACGCTAAGTAAGAGTGGGGTAAAAATCGCTATGATTGTTGAGGTTGCTGTGCCGATTGAGGAAATTATTAAGAGGGCGAAAGAACGAGGCAGAGAACAGGACACTGAAGATATTGTTCGAGAAAGAGTGGAGATTTATAAGCGATATAGGGACGAGATTGTGGATTTTTATAGACAAGAAGGTTCAGAAATAATAGAGATAGATGGAATGGGGTCGATTGAGGAAATAAGTAAAAAAGTAGAGGAGGCAACTAGATGATTGCACTGTTTGGGCTTGCTGGGTCTGGAAAAAGCACGCAAGGGCAGATAATTGCGGAAAAAATGGGCTGGAAGTGGCTTTCGGTTGGAGAGGTATTGAGAAACACGGGGGAGTTTGACGAAATTTTAAAGAATGGTGAGTTAGTGGATGATATGACCGTAGTGCAGCTGATGGATAGGGAAATTAAAAAGGCAGAGGGGGAAGGCCGAGGGGTCGTATTGGATGGATATCCAAGAGATACGATTCAGGCGGAATGGTTGGTAGAAAATGATAAAGTTAAGGGGCTTAAGAAGGCGATTTTTCTAGAAGTGCCAAAAGAAGTTTTATTAGCAAGAATCAAACAACGCAACCGAGCAGACGATACCGACGAGGTGATAAAACGGCGTTTTGAAATTGTTGAACAAAATATTTGTTCAATTTTATCTCTGTTAGAAGTGAATAATGTGGAAGTTGTAAAAATTGACGGGACGGGAACGGTTGAAGAAGTTACCGCAAAAATTGAGAAAGTGATAAACTAGAAGAATGGATGAAAAGAAAATACAAGCAATGAGAGAAGGTGGGCAAATTCTTGGGCGGCTTTTGGCTGACCTTAAAGAATATGTTAAACCTGGCATGAGCGAAAAGGAGATTGATGCGTGGGTGAGAGCGGAGATAGTGAAGCGAGGGGCGGGCGTGGCTTATGATATGCTCGAAGAGGAATTTCCTGGTGCGATTTGTATTTCTGTGAATGATGAATTAGTGCACGGAGTCCCGACTGATTATGTTTTAGAAGAGGGGGATAAGGTTTCTTTTGACTTGGATATTTTTTATAAGGGCTATTTTACAGATTCGGCGTTTACGATGATTGTTGGGGGTAAAGGCTCTCCGGCTGTAAAAAAGATGATTTCTGTGACTGAATCGGCAATGTGGGAGGGGATTGAGCAGGTGAGGGCTGGCGCGCATATTGGCGATATTGGGTATGCTGTTGAAAAAGTATTAAGGGCAGGAAAGCTAGGGGTGATAGAAAATTATATTGGGCATGGCATTGGAAAAACGATGCATGAGAGCCCTGACGTGCCGAATTATGGTAAGCGAGGTAGAGGATATGTTTTAAAGGCTGGAGATACGATTTGTATTGAGCCGATGGCGAGTCTAGGCAAGCCGGCAAATTATATAGACGATAGCGCTGACGGGGGCAGCTGGACCGTAAAAATGAAAGACGGATCGATTGGCTGCCATTGCGAGCACACAATCTTGGTTCTAGATGGTGGATATGAAGTTTTGACGTTGCCAAAATAATCATAAACGTGATAAAATGGGGGTATTATGGATGAAGTCTCGCGTTACGCAGTAGGAATAGATGTAGGAACTGAGAATACCCGCGCAGTTGTTGCTTCTGTTTCAAAAGATGGAAAACTGGCAGTAGTCGGTTTTAACGAAGTCAAAAATGCGGGGATGCGAAAAGGTGTTGTGGCAAACTTGTCCGGACCGTCAGAATCGGTGGATAGGATGCTTGGTGAGGTTGAAAGGATGTGCGGATTTAACATCCATTCGGCCTTTGTTTCTATTAACGGCGCTCAGATTCTAACGACTAGAACGCAGGGTATGATTGCCGTTGGGGCATTAGACCATGAGATAAACCCTGATGATTTAAATAGGGTGGAAGAAATGGCCACTTCTGGTAGAATTCCGGCGAATCGAGAGATTTTGGGGATTATTCCGTTGGAGTATATGCTTGATGAACAGGGTGGTATTAAAAATCCGATTGGTATGACTGGTTCACGTTTGGAAATGAGAGCAAGCGTGATTTCTTCGTTGACTCCAAACTGCGATAACTTGAGAAGAGCTATGGAGGGCGCTAAGGTAAACGTTGAGGGGCTAGCTCCGAGCGTTGTGGCAGCAGCTAAGGCGGTTTTAACCGAAAAACAAATGGAAAATGGCGTTGCTGTGATTGATTTGGGGGCAGCGACTACTTCGGTAGCGATTTATGAGGAAGGTGATTTGCAATATGTCGGAGTAATTCCGGCTGGATCGAATAACGTAACGAATGATTTGGCGATTATGTTAGAAATAGACACGGAAATTGCCGAAGAGATTAAAAAACGCTATGTTTCGGGCAGTTTTTCGTCGGAAAAAGATGTTGTGGTGAAAGTTGGTAGGGAAGAAATGACGTTTGAACGAGCAAGAGTTGATGATGTTGTAAAGGCGAGATTAGAAGAAATTTTTGATAAAGTCAAAAAAGAGATTAAACGAGCTGAATATGAGAAGCGTTTGCCAGAGGGGATTGTCATGGTGGGTGGTGGCGCAAAGATGAAAGATATAGATGTTTTTGCCAAACAGGCATTGGAAGCTTCGGTGAAAATTGGAGTGCCTAAGGGTTTGGATGGAGTGGCGAGTTCGATTGAGCGTCCAGAATATGCCGCTGCTGTTGGATTGATGCTGATTTCTAGCGAGGGCGAGCAAAAAGCTGGTAGCGTAGCCTTTAAGAAAAGAGCGAATGCTAGCGGTAAGGGCGAAGGCCTGCTCGGAAAAATACTTGGCAAATTTAAGCTGTAAAACAGGTTAAATATTGTTGTATAGAGGGAAGTGTGTTATACTGACCTTAGAATAAAGTGAGGAAAAACTATGCCTGAGATTAAGCCAACAGAGGTGGAAAGCACAGCAAGTATTAAGGTAATCGGCGTAGGTGGAGCTGGTGGATCTGCTGTTGAGAGGATGAAAGAGGTTGGTCTTTCTGGTGTCGAGTTTGTAGCGGTAAATACCGATGCGCAAGCTTTGCATCATTCTTCTGCTGATACGAAAGTTCATATTGGTAGAGGTCTTGGTGCGGGCGGTGACCCTGAAAAAGGAAGAGCCGCAGCGGAAGAAGGAAAAGAGTTGATTGGAAAGACTCTTGACGGCACTGATATGGTGTTTATTACCTTGGGTGCTGGTGGTGGAACTGGCTCTGGTGCTGGTCCGATTGTGGCGGCAGAGGCGCGCGCAAGAGATATTTTAACGGTAGGA
>DCGC01000011.1:6640-6768 GCA_002315165.1 Candidatus Saccharibacteria bacterium UBA1788
TTACTTTTGAGGGTGCAAAACGTAAAGCGAACGCAGATTTGGCGATTGCAAAACTTGCAAAAGAAGTTGATGCACTAATTACGATTCCTAATGATAGATTACTCCAGACGATTGACCCGAGGACGCCG
>DCGC01000044.1:0-5704 GCA_002315165.1 Candidatus Saccharibacteria bacterium UBA1788
TGATTGGGGTTAAGTCGTAACAAGGCATCGGTACGAGAACGTGTCGATGGATTACCTCCTTTCTTGAGAAGGAATTGATGCGCATAAAATCGAAAGGTTTTATGTAGCTAGGTCGGTCGTAATTGTGTTATGTAAGCTTAGAACACAATATTATCTGAAAAGATGCGACATAAAGCTTGACACTTACTGAGATGAAGATTGCACAATCAAGTTGTTAAGGAAGAGCCACCGTAAGGTGGCTTTTTTGTTGTATAATGTAGGTTATGGAAGATACAAGAAATTTAGTTGATGAATATAAAGGCATGACCAATGAACAGGTTTTTGATGAATTGAGTAAAAAACGGAATGATTTGGAAATTGCGATAGAGAATGTGTCGCATGATTTTAATATCGGTACAATTGTTAGAAATGCAAATTCGTTTAATGCGAAAAAGGTGCATATTATCGGGAAGAAGAAATACAATAGGCGTGGGGCAATGTGTACTGACAAGTATCTGGAAATAAACTATTGGCCAACTTTAGAGGAATTTTTGGTAGACCAAAGAGAGCGAGGGCAGGAAATTGTGGCAATAGAAAATAACACCGAGAGAGCTAAGCCGTTGCACGATAAGCAGATGAGCAGAGCTTCTACTTTAGTGTTTGGTAGCGAGGGGGACGGATTGTCTCAGGAGATGCTAGAGAAGGCCGATGACGTACGTTTTATAGAGAGTTTTGGTTCGACAAGATCGGTGAATGTTGGTGTTGCGTCTGGAATAGCTATGTATGAGTGGGCAAGGCAAAATATTTTAAGATAAAAAAATAAGGCCCGAGAGGGTCTTTTTGGTGGGGATATGTGGACTTGAACCACAGACCTCGTCATTATCAGTGACGCGCTCTAACCAGCTGAGCTATATCCCCTGGTTGGTGGAGTAACAGGGATTCAAACCCTGGACCTCTGCCTTGCAAAGGCAGCGCTCTAATCAGCTGAGCTATTACCCCAATACATACTATTTTACCCTAAAATTTAGTTTTTTACAATAGGGAATAAAATATCCCCTTGCGGGGATATTTTCTTTAAACAACCTCGCAGTAAGAATTGCTTAAAGTACCTCTATTTTATATCATGGGATGAATAAAGTCAATAAACCTTTTCCACACGATGTGAAAAACTTGCATTTATCTTTGTTCGGTTTTTAGGTGTTGACAAAACTAAAGCGGTATGATACAATATATATAACATCCTAAAAGGGTGGTGTTTATTAATGGTTATGGTGGGCAGAAGGAGTTTCAGAAATGGCTGGAACCAAAGCTGGCGGCATGAAAGCTGCTGCTACCAATAAGGCTAAATACGGCAAAGATTTTTATGCAAGTATTGGTCGTAAAGGTGGACAAAATGGTCATACAGGCGGTTTTGCCGCTAACCCTGCGCTCGCTAAGATTGCTGGTGCAAAAGGTGGACGTATCTCTCGTCGTGGACCTGTTAAAAAAGAAGCTTAATTTAGCATAAAAAGACCTCCAGAACGGAGGTCTTTTTTGTGGTATGATAGAAGGAAGAGGAGGTAAGATGAATTTAAATGAATATCAGGAAAAAGCAAAAAGATACGATTGTTTCGAGGCGACGAATAGCCTGAAAGAACCTGGTTTTGTGGCGAAGGTTTTTGGTTTGTCGGAAGAGGCTGGAGAAGTGGCTGGCAAATTTAAAAAAATTTTAAGAGATGATAATGGGGTGATTTCTCAAGAGAAAGAGAACGAGGTGAAGAAAGAGCTAGGTGATGTATTGTGGTATGTGGCGACGATATCGAGGTATTTGGGGATTGAGCTAGAAGATGTGGCTAAGACTAATTTAGATAAATTGGAAAGCAGGTTGAACCGAAATACGCTACATGGTTCTGGGGATAATCGTTAGAATGGATCACAATTAGGGCAGTGATACTGTCTGTCTGGCGTTTGGTAGCGCGTTTGGCCGCATTTTTTGCAGATCGACTTGCTATGAAACCAATTTCTATAAGAGTCGAGGTTGTTTTCGGCGAAGTCGTCATCGAAAGGAACTGCGAATTTTTGGGCTAACTCGCGGGCTTTTTCCCAGGCTGAGACTTCGATTTTTATACGTTCAATGTCGGTTTCGAAAGAATTAATGCCGATAAGTGCGTGACCAAGTTCATGAAGAATTAAAATGGGAAAATTGTCATCTGTAAGGTTGTAAGCTACTGTGTTTGGGGGATGAAAAAGAAAACGCTGGGAAGGCTTGAAGTTGATTTTTGGGTAGGAGATGCGAATCCTATTAAGGAGTTCTTCATTTTTTATGTTTTTTTGCATAGAGATATTCACCATAGATTACAGATTCATAAGGTCGTTTAGCGGGGGAGATTTTGGGGATTTTATGATGTGCAGGCAGAGAGAGCCTTAACTCTTTGATGAGGCTGTGCTGAAAACGGGGAAGAATATCGCCTATCGCGCCGCCGATAACTATGCGGTCTGGATTATATCGACGGATTATATCGGTGAGGCCTGGCAAAAGTCGAGAGATTAGATCGCTATTGATTTTCGGATCGTTTTTGAGCTCTGAGGCCTGTGTGTAATAAATACGTTTAATGGCGTTCGCTGAGGCGAAATCTTCCCATTCGACAAGGTTGCCGTGGTGTTGATAAAGTTTGTGGCCTGGTTCGAAAGTCGCTGAAGACGGGAGTAAGAAGCCGTTTTTCGCGATGCCTCCGCCGATGCCGGTGCTGAATGTTAGGTAAATAACTTTACCTGAATAAAAAGATGTTTCGTAGAGAGTAGCAAGATTAGCGTCGTTGAGTATAGAAATTTTGCAAGAAAAAAGACTTTTTAATAGAGACATAAGGGGGATATTGTTGGACCAAGGGAGGTTGCCAAATTTGTATGTATAATTTTTTTGTACAATACCTGGCACCGCTAGGACGACATGGTCAATTTTGGGACTTAGAAACGGAAGAAGGGAATCGTGGAGGTTTTGTAGAAAAGCGGTTTCTGAGTGGTTTGTAAGAAATTTAGTGCGGCTTATGCAGCGGCCGCGTTTGGAGAAAGTGGCAATAAGGGTTTTTGTTGCCCCGATGTCTATTACTAGGAACATATACTATAGATTATAGCAGTAAAAATAGGGATAGACAGATTGACTTTTGGCGATTTTTTTGGTAAAATGTGGGGAGTTTTAGGCTCGTTCAAGAGATTGGGGATTCTTGAACGGGTCTAAGGAAGGAAAAAATAAGATATGGCAAAAGATGCCAAAAAAATCACGATGGATGAACTCCTTGCTGGAGCAGATTCTGTCAAAAAAGTAATGGTCGGGGATACCATTAAAGGTAACGTGTTGTCCGTTAAAAAACACGAAATTTTAATTGATTTGGGAGCTCAAGGCGTTGGCTTGGTTCCTCGTAGGGAAGCATCGTTTTCTCGTACGTTGAACGCAGGAGACGAAGTGATGGCTTCTGTTATTGACGCTGAGATGGCAGACGGTATGGTCCTTCTTTCTCTTCGCAAAGCAGTCAAAGATAAAGGCTGGGATGAAATCCAAGCTAAGCTTGACAATGCAGAGATTGTCGAAATCACCCCATTTGATGCTAATCGTGGTGGTTTACTTGTTGAATATGAAGGGATTCGTGGATTCTTGCCTGTCTCCCAACTTTCTGCAGAGCATTACCCACGCGTTGGGTCTGCTGATAAAGAAGAGATTTTGCAAAGACTTAACTCTTTAGTCGGTAAAGCTATTAAGGTTCGTATCCTTGACGCAAACAAAAAAGAGAATAAATTAATCTTTTCTGAAAAAGAAGCTATCAAAGACGGTCTTGTTGCGCGTTTTGCTGAACTTAATGTTGGCGACGTCGTAAAAGGCGTGGTTACTGGCGTTGTTGATTTTGGCGTGTTTGTGAATGTTGATGGAATTGAAGGTTTGATTCATATCTCCGAAATTTCTTGGGAACGCGTCAATAATCCAGCTGATTATGTAAAAGTTGGCGAGAATATTGAGGCTAAGATTATTGCTATTGATAAGGAACGCTTGTCGCTTTCTATGAAACAATTGGTTGAAGATCCTTGGCTTTCCGAGGTTGAAGGACTTAAAAAAGGTTCTAAAGTTGAAGGAACAGTAACTCGCATTACTCCATTTGGCGCGTTTGTCCAAATTTCTCCAGCCGTCGAAGCTCTTGTACATGTTTCCGAGCTTGGCGAAGGCAGTGACGTCGATCCTGAAAAAGTATTTACGCTCAATGAACGTAAAGAATTTAAGGTCTTAGACATTGACCGTGAAGGTCGCAAAATTTCTTTGACTATTTCTAAATAGTTGAGTAAAAAAGCCCCTTTTCTAAGGGGCTTTTTGGTGGTATAATGAGATGGTAATCCCGGGTAGCTCAATGGTGGAGCAAGAAGCTGTTAACTTCGAGGTTGCCGGTTCGAGCCCGGCCCCGGGAGCCACATTGGACGAGAGTCCATTTTTTGTAGGTAGACGAACGGCTCTAACAGGTTAAATTGGATCCTTTTTTGTTTAGACTCTTTTTGTATATAATATCTTTCCTTTTATTCAATTTTGTCTACCTAATGTTTTTCAATCTAGCAAATGCTTCACGCCAAACATCTTTATAGTAGCCCATTTTATTCAAATATTCTTCGGCCTCGCCGAATGTCACCCATATTACTTCTTCCACTTCACCCTCTTGCCGTTTTATCCTACTGCTTACTGGTTTTGCCAAAAAGAAGTAGATATCTTTCCAAGCAGTTCCATTGTGGACAAAATGTCCAGTCTTAATAGGTATTTTGTCTATAATCCTAACATCTAATCCAACCTCTTCTTTCGTCTCGCGTAGCGCCGTCTTAATGTTATCTTCATTTTGCTCTTGATGTCCTTTCGGAAAACCATAAAAAACTTTACCATCATCATCCTTTGAAGAGATTAATAATACTTTATCCTCTTTTACGATAACACAACCGCAACTTTTCTCTTTATTTATCATATAATCCATTTTACTTCATTTCTCCGGCAAATTAGCATAAATCTTTTGAAAGCGAGAATAATCCATAGACCCATTATGTCGCACTATCACAAAATGCCTCTCCTAATGTCCTTCTTATAGCCTCCCCATGTACCTCTAAGTATCGCTCACAAGCCTAACATATCGTGGAGCCACAAAAAACAAGCCCAGAGGGCTTATTTTTTATTGTTGAATTTATTCAAGAGCGAAGGGAAGGCTAACATATTCGCCTTCGGGATGATAAGGTTCAGAATGGTAGCTATAGGCATGACTGTAACTTATAGTGTTAGAATATGGCGATTGGCTATTTGATGGCCAGAAATAAACGACGCCATATTGAATATCGGGTTCGTCGGTTTCGTTGGCGCAATTTGTGTAATCGAAAATTTTGAATGTGATATAAAAAACATTATCTTCGTTAGATATTCCATATCCGGTCATTTGATAAAAATCATTGGGATTGTCTTCGTTTAGGTCAATTTCGTTAATATAGCTAAAAGCAAGGTCGTCGAAGACGGCTAGTTTGTTTTGTTCGATAGTTGAGAGATTATTACAGAAGAGTGAAAAAATAAGAAAGACAAAATTGCAGAATAATGAAACCGCCAAGATGATGCCTATAATTATTGAAAGGATTAGAAGAAATTTTGGTTTTTGGCGATTTTTTGATGATTTTTTCATAATTAAATTATAACATAAACGGGATTGGAGAATAAAAACCTTTCCCGCTCCGGCAACAATAA
>DCGC01000044.1:5789-6008 GCA_002315165.1 Candidatus Saccharibacteria bacterium UBA1788
AGATACTGCTCTTTTGATGGCTCCGCTTGGGTTTGCCCGTGCTGGCCGGTACAATTGCAATAATGGTGATCTGTACTTTCAGTCGTCAGTCGGCTACGACTGGCCGCACCGTATCTACTCGTCAACGGATTCTTACTACCTGGGCTTCTCTTCCGGCGACGTCAACCCTCAGCGTAACTACACTCGCGGCTACGGGTTCTCGGTTCGTTGCCTTGCCCG
>DCGC01000001.1 GCA_002315165.1 Candidatus Saccharibacteria bacterium UBA1788
TTATAGAAATTAAGCGGGCCGCTATAGATGATATCGACGAAGGAAGTTAGGTCGGAGGCGGTGAGGGCATAGTTATCGAGCCGTTTTTTAAGAAGAGATTTTAGGTCGGGGTTAAGTTGAAGATAGGCGGAGATCCAACTAGATTTAAGGTCGGTATTTTTTCTTGCTTCTTCTAGGTTATCATAATGAAGAATAACTTTTTGCGAGACGGTTGGAAGATAGGGGGAAATTACAGCTTTGTCGGAATCGACATATTCGGCCAGATAGTCGAGGCGATCTGGACTTTTGCCGGAGAAATCCTTAATTGAGTTAGAAATAGTGAGCGAAGTTTTAGCGCGTGTAAGAGCTACGAATAAGAGGCGGAGACGTTCGCTGTCGGTAGTGCCGGTATGGCGAATTTGGAGGAGGTTTTTAGGAAGAGAAAACATGTTATTATTTCCTTTCCCTTTTCCCCATGATATATTGTCGGTCGCAATGAGAAAGACATGTTCGAATTCGAGACCTTTGGATTTATGGGCAGTAAGGATTTGGATAGAATCAGAAGAATCTTGATAAGGGCTAGAATTGACGAGCGCGGCGTCGGCCTCTTTATAGTCATCTAAAAAGACGATAAGGTCATCAAGCTTGGGATTTTGAGCCTTAGTATGGGACTTGATTTTTTCTTTGATAATGGAAAGGTTTTCGTAAAGCTCAAAAGTCGAGTAGGCCGAAGCGTCTTGCGCGTAGAATTCAATAAAGGCTGAACGAAATTCTTTGCCGTTTTCTAAAACGACGGGGGCGGAGCCGGTTAGGTAATCTAGAAAGAGTTCTAGCGGAGTGTCGAATGATTTAGCAACAAGAGATGCGAAAAAGTTGCCAAGTTCTGATAACTGTTCGTTTTGGGAGTCGATAAGATAGTCAAGTGCGGACCGTTTATCGTTTCTAGCTGATTCGACGGCTTTGATTGCGGATAAAGGCGGGACTTTTAAGAACGGGAACGAGAGAATTTCGAGTAGGCGATGGGACGGGGTTTTATTATTCGCAAGATCGGAAATAAAATGGGCCAACCTAAGCAATTCGGAGATTTGTTGGTTTTCTAATAGGTTATCTTTTTTCTCGTAGGAAACGTTGATGTTAGGGAAATTTTTGAGATAAGGAAGTAGAGGAGTAATGTATTTGTGTTTTGGAGTGATGATGGCGATGGATTTTTGGGGAACTCCAGAGCTAATTAAGTCGTTAATTCTCGAGGCAACCCAATAATATTCAGATTCGGAAGTTAGAAATTCGTGACGGGAAATGTTGGAAGTTTGGGGAGCGATAAAGATTTTTTTCATGGCGCGAAGGATTTTTTGGACACCATGTTTTTTTGCGAAGCTGTCAGGAATTTGGTCGGCAACGTGACGAGAAAAGTCGAGAATTTCCGAAGTTGAACGGTAGTTGTCGGTTAGGTTGATAACGTGGGCGGAATAGTAGTTTTTGAATTCGGATAAGTTCGAAGCATTGGCTCCTTGAAATTCAAAAATAGCTTGGTCGTCGTCTCCGACCGCCATGACGTCTGGGTTATCGGAGGCTTTTGTGATTAATTTGATGATTTCGAACTGAGACGGGTTAGTGTCTTGGAACTCATCGAGGAGGATATATTGATATTTTTCGGACAAAGTTAGACGAAATCCGTCGTCGTTTTTAAGGGCGACAATGGCTTCTTCTATCATGTCGGAAAAGTCAAAAAGGCCGTTTGCTTTAAGATATGAATTATATTTATCCATGATTTCGGCAAAAGAAGCAAGTTTTTTATTGGCGATGCGATCGCTGAGGCGATAATTCCCTGCTGAATCTTTTTCGAAATATTTGTCTTTCCAGGCGGAAAGTGGTTTGAGCTTTTGTTCGGTTTCGGCGGTAGTGATAGCTTCGGCTAAATCAAGAGCAAGAGTTTTGGTGAGATGATCTATGTTTTTAAGAATTGGAGTATCGGCTGATATTTTGGAAAGATATTGCGCAATTGGAAGGTAGACTGTTTCGATAGCTAGATTGTATTTCATGCGAGGAACGAGGTTCGCAAAAAAGCTAGAAATTGCGGAGGAGAGTTCCGCGCTCTCTTCGATATTAACAGAGGCGATTGTTCTAATGTCGTCTGGAGTGAGACGAGCATCTTTGGCGGATTTTATGGTATCGCTAATGTCGTTGACGTTGGCGGTTTTGAGGATATCTAAAGCTGACAAATCGTTAAGAATGGATTTGATGATTTTAAATTGAGTGACTTCGTCGATAGGCGAGTCGAGAACGCGATCAAAAGTTTCGGCGTAATTTTTATAGCTAGCTAAGATATCTGCACCGAAGGCGTGGTAGGTGTGGATATTGACTCTGCGAGCGTCTTTGCCGACTACTGACGTTAGGCGTTCGCGCATATTTGAGGCGCCGTTTTCGGTAAAAGTAATACAGAGAATGTTTTCAGGGTTGGTGTCGGTATTTTTTAAAATATATTCGACACGGCTAGAAAGAAGTTGAGTTTTGCCTGTGCCTGGTCCAGCCAAAACCAGCAAAGGACCGTCAAGATATTCTACAGCGGCTTTTTGGGCTTCATTGAGTTGCATAATTATATTGTATATTAAATGTTGTGGATTTTCGCAATAATGCTATTCAAAATTGGAGTGTTGTCGGGAATAATGAAGGTAGGGACGCTAGGTAGACTAAAAATAGCATTGACGCCTTCGGTGGTGCGATGTGGTTTTGCATTGGGGTCTTTTGAAAGAGCTTGACCGAAAGCGTAGTTTCTTGAAGCTGATGAAGCGCAAGTCATTGTGAGATCGGCTAGGCCGCAAGCGTGGTCGGCAGTGGTAGGGTTACAGCCGTTAGCTTCGAGGATGAGCTTCATTTCGTTGTGGGCTTGGCTAACGAAAGTGAGGAAAGATTCTTTGGTTGGAGAGAGGTTGCGATAGCCGGATTCGATAGCGTAGATGTTTTTCAATGTGCCGCAAAGAAGAATGCCTAAATTATCGGCGACAAGTTCTAGTTTTAGCCAAGAAGTAGAGAAAAGTTTAATTGGGAGCTCGGAAGATGCGCTGAGGATGGTTGGATGATGAGCTTCTAGGTCGGAAGAAAAAGTAGGACCGCCGATAATGGAAAAATCTTTGAAGTGGCGGAACGGGTCAAGCGAAAGAAAACCTTTTGAGGCACAAATAAGTGGTAAATCGTGGGTGAAGCTCGGAAGTGATGAAAGTAAATCTTCAGCGACTACTGATGGCGCCACCATGATGAGAACTTCAGGATTTTCGAGGGCTTTGTCGAGTAAGATGCCTGGAAATTTTCGAGGGTCATAATAAGTGATTTGGTGGTTATTTTCTTTGAGAACGTGACCTAGAGCGTTTCCGTAAGAACCAGCACCAAAAATAGTAATTCGCATATGCTTTTATTATAAATTATTTTGGGAATTTTGGCGATAGTTGTCTATGGCGTTTTTGAGGGCTTCGTGACCCAAGACTGAGCAATGGAACTTTTGAGCTGGAAGCCCACCAAGATAATCGGCGATTTCTTGGGCGCTGATTTTGAGTGCTTCGTTTAAGGTTCTGCCTTTAGCAAGTTCGGAAAGGGCTGAGGTGGAAGCAATGGCGCTGGCGCAGCCATAAGTTTTCCATTTTACGTCAAGAATAGTGTCGGTTTTTTTATCGATTTTCAGCATCATGCACATTTGGTCCCCACAAATTGGGTTGCCAACTATTCCTTTGGCGTCGTATTTGTATTTTGACTCGTCACCCATGAGGAAATTTTTAGGATTAAGAAAATGTTCTTTAACTTCGTCTGAGTAGACCCAGCTGTTTTGGCAAGAATTATCGGTCATATTATTTCTCCTTAATTTTTATGGTGCTAATAGATTGTAAGTTGGCGACTATTTCTGGCAGAACGTCGATGACGGCTAAGATGTCGGATTCGGTAGTATCTAGCCCAAGTGAAAAGCGAATAGAACTATGAGCCACTTCAGCATCATTGGTGGTAGCCATAAGGACATGGGAAGGTTTAGCGTCGCCAGACGCGCAGGCTGAGCCGGTTGAAACGCAAATGTTTTTCTTTAGATCTAGATAGAGTTGAATTGATTCCCCTTCGGCGGCTTGGAAAGAGGCGTTGAGAATATTAGGGAGGCTATGTTCAAGGGGGGTATTAAGGCTAGAATGAGGAATATTGTCTAGTATTAATGCGGCAAGTTGATTGCGCAAAGGCAGAATTTGTTTTTTGTAGAGCTTTGGGGCGTTTTGGTCGATGGCGTATTGGGCAGCAACGCCTAAACCGATAATTGCGGCGGTATTATAGGTCCCGGCGCGTAGTTTATGTTCTTGGTGGCCGCCTAAAATAAGTGGGGTAAGTGGCGCGCCTTGCTTAACATAAAGCACGCCAATTCCGGTTGGACCGCCAATTTTATGTGCGGAAAAAGTTGCGTAATCGAGGTTGAGTTTTTTGACGTCAATTGGGAGTTTGCCGACAGCTTGAGTCAAGTCGGAGTGATAAAAAGTAGAGCGTTTGAGACTGACGATTTTTTCGACTGGTTCGATTGTTCCTAATTCATTATTGGCCAGCATGATTGAGCAGAGGTCGGTTTTTGGGAGGTTTTGAAGGGAAACGATACCAGAATTGTCGACGGGGATTTCGACGAAAGTTTTGGCATATTTTTTGGCTGGCTCAATAATGGATGGATGCTCAATAGCGGAAAAGGCGATGGTTTTATTTCTAAAAGTATTTATAACGGTATTATTTGATTCTGAACCACCAGACGTGAAAATAATTTCTTTTGGGTCGGCATTGATAAGTTTCGCAACTCGTGCGCGAGCTAATTCGATTTGTTCTTTGGCTAGATGACCTTGGGTATGTAATGCGGAAGCATTCCCGAAATATTTATCTAGGGCTTCTAGCATGGCGGTTTTGACGCAGGGCAAAATAGGTGAAGTGGCGGAATGGTCTAGATAAATCATGCAGATATTATAGCATGTAATCAGTGGAGTGCGTCATAAGAGTTGGTTCCGACGAGCGGGTGGCCAATCTTATTAGCGGCTTTTACTACGTCCATAACGTCGTCGGTGATTTTGTAGATTTTTTGGTCTTTTAGACCAATAAGGCTTTTGGGGAGAAGCTGCTTAGTAAAAAACTTGTCGAGATTTTTCCAGTATGACTTGCCAACTAGGAAAATAGGCATTCTAGGCATTTTATTGGTTTGCATTAGGGTGAGAATTTCTAGAAATTCGTCTAAAGTGCCAAAACCGCCTGGAAAAAAGACAAAAACTTTGCTAGCCATTGTGAGCATGACTTTGCGGGCAAAGAAATATTCAAAAGATAGAGTGTCCGTAAGATAGGGGTTTGGGTGTTGTTCGCGCGGAAGAATAATATTAAGACCAATAGAACGTCCGCCATATTCGAAAGCCCCACGGTTGGCTGCCTCCATGATGCCTGGCCCGCCGCCGGTGGTAACTGCATGGCCGGTTTTGGCTAGTTCTTGGCCGAGTTTGCGAGAGAGATTATAGTATTTAGTGTCTTCCTTTGAGCGAGCTGAGCCAAAGACTGTTACGCCTTGAGGATAGGTGCGAAGGGTTTTGAGTCCATGAATTAAATCGAAAGCGTAGTGTTTTGCGCGATCGAGGTCGTTTTCATTGAGATCTTCGATAAGTTCGATTTCTTCTTTGATTTCTTTTTGGTTAGGCATAAGACCTTTCTATAAAAGTTGAATTGGCATTTGGTGAAGTTTTTCTTTGCCGGTTAGAGCGCCACGGTTGGCGCCGAGTTTAGTGACGACAGATGTTGAATTTGCAGAAGCAAAGATTAAAGAGTCTTTAAAAGATTTACCAGAGGCGAGGCTGGCTAAAAATCCTGAGCCAAAAGCATCGCCTGCGCCAGTAGTATCTTTAACTTTGGTATCTTCGTAAATGCCAAAACGATAGGTCTCAGAGCCATTAGTCGCGATGCCGCCAGTTGATGAATCGGTGATAATGACGGTTTTAACGTAATTGGAAAGGCGATAGATTAGTTCGGAAAGAGTTTCGCCGGTGACGATTTTGGACGCTTCGGATTTGTTGACTAAGAGAACGTCGGTTTCGCTAAGCAGACCGATGAGCTGTTTGGAATTTTGAAGTTCTAGGACTCCTGGATTAAACATGACTTTCGTGCCGATTGAATGGGCTTTTTCAAAAAAGTCCATTAAGGTGTTCATGTTGCCGCCTAAAGTTGTGGCGTAGAGCCAATCTGGATTGATTAAGCTAAGGTCGTCTGCTTTGAAGTTGTCGGTTTTGGAAGAAGCCCCACGATGGGTAAGGATGGTGCGTTCTCCACTTTTGACGTCGAGAAGGATTGCTGAGCAGCCGGTGTTTTTTCTCGGAACAAAGTTAATAAAGCTAGTATCTATGCCTTCTTCGTCTAGGCGGGAAACAATTGCTTCGCCGGCTGAATCATGGGCGATGTTGCTAAAAGTAATAGTTTCGTGTCCATGGCGTGCAAAAGTGACAGCGGAATTGACGCCGCCGCCACCAATTTCATAAGATATATTATCTATGTCTACTTTCGAACCGATAATGAGTTGTCCGAAGATTGACTGATTGCCGATTTCGGTGGAAACAAAATCGTCACGATCGATAAAATAAATATCTTGAAGGGCTCCCCCTATGGTAACAATGCGGGCCATTAAATTAATACTCCGTTTTTGTTGATTTCTGCGTCTAGGGTTTTATATGTTTCTGATGGGTTTTGGGAGCGGCTAAGTGTGCTGCCAACATTTATGATATCGATTCCGTTATGAGCGATAGCGCGAATATTTTCGAGATTTGCTCCACCATCCCAGCCAATTTCAGCATTAGGGTTAATTTCGCGAATAAGAGAAACTTTTTCTAGTTGCATCATATCGGCTTTGCTGCCTTGTTTGCCGATTTGGCCGGCAAAAATTAGGACATGATCGGCAGCTTCGATGTATGATTTTATTTTACCTGGGAAGGTAGTTTTTAAAATAGCGACACCGGTTTTAATGTTTGCGGCTTTGAGTTTTTCGAAAATAGGTAGGAGATTTTCACTACATTCTGCGTGAAAAATACAAAGAGAAGGATGAAGTTCTAGAATGCGGTCGAGATGTTCGGAAGGGTTTTGGACCATCATATGAAGGTCGTAAGTAATAGCATCTGGATTAACGAGCTCGATTTCCGTTTCGCTGACGGTTGGGATTGGCACGAATTTGCCGTCACAGATGTCGATTTGGATGCGTTGCGCAAATGTAGAATAGACCGTTGCGAATTGACGGAAAAAAGTGATGTTATTGGTTAGGATAGTCGGAGCGATGGTGCTCATTCTTGAACCTCGTCAAGGCGATTATTGCGGCGAAGATATTTTTCGTCGCTTAGTGGAGTAGTAGATAGGAAGGTTTTAATACATTTAACGGTGGTAGGAAAATCGATAAAGTCGGCCGGAATGCAAATAATATTGGCATTGTTGTGTAATCTAGCGAGTTCGGCGAGCTTTTCATTATAGCAAGCAACGGCACGGATTCCTCGAAAGCGATTAGCTTGGATATTAACTCCGATGGCGGAGCCGCAGAGCAAGATGCCAAAGCTTTCTGGGTTAGAAAGGACATTTTTAGCAACGGCGATGGCGCCGTCATTATAGTCGTCGTTTTGATCTAGAGAATCTGGGCCTAAATCGACAAGCTCATAGCTATTGTTGGGGTTTAAGGCTGGGACTAGGCCGGAGAGAATTTCCATTTTTCTCTCAAAACCGCGGTGGTCGGATGCGATAAAAATTTTGGTCATAATTAGCGAACCTTTCCAAAATCAGCGGCGAGTTCGATAAGACGGTTAGAATAACCCCATTCGTTATCGTACCAAGCAACTATTTTAATGAGATTGCCGCCGACGACGTCGGTGAGCGGTAAATCTACGACACAAGAGTGGGAGTTTCCCTTGAAATCGCAAGAGACAAGTTCTTCGTTGGTGACGTCGAGGATACCTTCGTAGTATGGTTCTTTGGCGCATTGCTTGAAGACTTTATTCAGTTCTTCGATAGTGGTATTACATTTTAGGACTGCGGTGATATCGGATAATGAAACTACTGGGGTAGGAACGCGGACGGACAGACCGTTGAATTTACCTGATAAGCTTGGAATAGTGAGGGCCGCCGCTTTTGAGGCTCCAGTGGTTGTTGGAACGATATTTTCTGCGGCAGCGCGAGCTTCTCGAAGGTCTTTAGCGGGAGCGTCTTGGAGCCTTTGGGAGGCGGTATAAGAATGAATAGTGGTCATCATAGCTTTTTCGATGCCAAAATTATCCTCGAGGATTTTCATGATAGGAGCGATGCAGTTCGTTGTGCAAGAGGCGTTGGAAAGGATTTCGTCGGCTGGTTCAACGATTTCTTCGTTGACGCCGAGAACAACAGTTTTTGCCCCTTCACCTTTGGCTGGTGCGGACAGGACGACTTTTTTAGCGCCAGCGGAGAGGTGGGCACGAGCTTTAGTTGGGTCAGTAAAGAGGCCGGTGCATTCTAGGACGACGTCTACGTCGAGCTTTTTCCAAGGTAGGTTGGCTGGATCTTTTTCGGCTAAGACTGGAATATGACGGGTATTAATAATAAGATTAGTGTCGTCGAATTTGACGGTTTTATCATAAATGCCGTAAGAAGAATCGTATTTTAGGAGTTGGGCAAGAGTTTTAGTGTCTGTTAAATCGTTGATTGCAACAATTTCGATATCGCGGCGCTCGAGCGCGATTTTGAGAGCGGCTCGACCAATTCTGCCGAACCCGTTAATAGCAATTCTTACCATGTTTCCTCCTAGATACTTATGTTTAGTATAACATAAGCATAGAAAAAATAAAAGAAAAAATGCCCTCGGATGAGAGCATTTTAGAGGAGGGGTTTAGATAATTTTGAAACTAACGATGAAGCCGAATCGATCGCCGAGTCTATGGCGGATTTTCTCCGTGACAAGTTCAGAGATGAATTGCGTGTTGGTGATTGATGGATTGTCGTCATTGTCGAGTTTGACGATAATAGCGCAGAGGGCGCATAATATTTCGTCGCTGAAAATTTTGACTAGCTTTTCTTCTCCGTACTTGACGATGTTCTGAATTGCTAGCTCTGGGTTTGACAATGGACGATAACTGATTGTTCCTTTGAACGACAATGACAAATCGTCATGATTGGCGAAATCAAAATTGATGGTTTTCGTCGTGACGGTTTTTGTTCCTAAAGACATGATGATATGCTTTTTGCCGCGCAAGGTGAAGCCGTAAAACGGCTCGATGCGAGTGATTTTGCCTTCGCTCGTATAAATGGCGAGCCTTCTTGGTTTTTTCATGATCTTACCCCCGTTTTTTAAAGTACGTAAAAATAACCCCTCTTATTTCATTATACCATACTTTCTCAAAAAAGTCAACAAAAAGCCACCTGCAAGAGGGTTGCGGGTGGCTTTTGTACTAGGCGCGAGCAAAGTGCGCGAAGGCGCGGTTTGCTTCTGCCATGCGGTGGCAATCTTCTTTTTTCTTGAAGGCTGCACCAGTTTCGTTGTAAGCATCGATGATTTCGAGCTCAAGACGTTTAGCGTATGGCATGCCTTGACGAGCGCGAGCGGCTTGGACGAGCCAGCTGTAAGCGAAGTGAAGTTGGCGATGGCCAGAAATTGGGAATGGGATTTGGTAGTTAGCGCCACCTACGCGGCGGGATTTAACTTCAAAATCTGGAGAGACGTTGGCGAGAGCTTTTTCAAAGATTTCGACAGGGTTCTCGGAGCCAAGTTTCTTAGCAGCGCCTTCGAGGGCAGCATAGACTGCGCGTTCGGCAGCTTGTTTTTTGCCGTCGAGCATGGATTTATTGATAAGGCGTTGGACAAGGATAGATTGATATTTGCGATCTGGGCTAACTTTACGTTCGAGCGATTTAGTAGTTTTGCGTGGCATAATTATTTACCCTCCTTTTTTGCGCCATATTTAGAACGACCTTGTTTGCGGCCGTTGACACCTTGAAGGTCGAGGGTGCCACGAACGATATGATAACGGACACCTGGGAGATCTGGGACACGACCACCGCGTACGAGGACGACGGCGTGCTCTTGAAGGTTGTGGCCTTCACCACCGATATAAGCCCAAACTTCTTGACCGTTCGTAAGGCGAACACGAGCGACTTTACGAAGAGCGGAGTTAGGTTTTTTCGGGGTTTTAGTGGTTACTTTGATACAAACGCCGCGTTTGAGAGGGGCTGCTTGATCGTAGTAACGAGTTTTGAGCGTGTTGACGATTGAGCCAAGCGCTGGAGCTTTGGATTTTTTCGCAGCACTTTTACGTGGTTTGCGAATCAACTGATTGATAGTTGGCACAGTTAAAATTCCTTTTTAGTAATATATTGTATCTCGATTTTTCTACAGCAATAAAAATCGAGGTGAAACTCTTTCAAATCATTATACACGATTTTTCTAAAAAAGCAATAGCCCCTTTTGAGGGGCTATTGGGTTATTTAGTGTTAGCCGTGACTAAATAATCAAGGGTTTTGTCGATAATCATGCGATTTTTGATATCGTTTTTAACGCGAGGGTCTTTTAGATTCTTAAGAGCCTCAGGGGATTTTTGGTAGACGTCTTTAAGTTCGGCAACTTTGGCATCTACATCTTCGTCTGAGACGGTGATTTTTTCTTCGTTGGCAAGGATTTGGAGCACGAGAGAGGCTTTGACGCGAGCTTCAGCGAGCTTTTTAGCTTCTTTTTCCCAATCTTCGACGGTTTGTCCAGATTGTTTGAGCGCATCTTCAAAGGTGAGGCCGCTAGCCATAGCGTTGCGGGTGATATCATCTTTGATGAAGCGAAGTTGATCGGAAATGAGAATTTCTGGAGCAGAAACTTTAGAAGCTTTAACAAGAGCAGTCACGAGGTCATCTTTGAATTGTTCGGTGATTTTGTGATTATTTTGGGCTTCAAGATTCTTTTTGATATCAGCTTTGAGCTCGTCGATAGTTTTGAATGGACCACATTTTGCGGCTAGCTCGTCGTTAAGCGGAGCTTTTTTGATTTCGTTTACTTGTTTAAGTAAAACTTCGAAGACGGTTTTTTTGCCAGCGAGAGACTTTTCGCCATAATCTTTAGGAAAAGTAAGCTCGAGATCGAATTTGTCGCCTGGCTCATGACCGATAATTCCCTCTTCAAAACCTGGGATGAAAGAATGAGAGCCAAGAGTGAGAGGATAATCTTTAGCGGTTCCTCCTGGGAAGGCTTCGCCGTCTTTTTTACCGACAAAATCAATAATGACTTCGTCTTCGTTTTCGGCTTTTTTCTTGGTGGCTTTTTTCTCGGCGTAGGCCTTTTGAATATTTTCTAAGATTTCCTTGATGTCTTTGTCGGCAATTTTGTTGCTGGATTTTTTGACGTTGAGGTTTTTATAGTCACCTAATTTTACTTCTGGAAGGATATCTGCAGTAGCGGTGTATTCTGCTGTTTCGTCTGGAACGTATTTAGTAACGTTAACGTTAGGGATTACTAGCGGAGATTTAGATTCGGCCTTGAAAGCTTCAGGGACGCTAATGCGAACAGCGATGTCGAGCGCTGTGTTGGAAAGTTCGTTAGGGTCAATGGCTTTTTCGACTAAATCGATTGGGGCTTTGCCCTTGCGGAAACCTTCGAGTTTAACTTCTTTTGAAAGGCGAACGATGGCCTTTTTCTTTGCTGCGGCCAAATCGGACTTGTCGAGAGTGACTGTGATTTCGACCTTAGTGTCGGATATTTTTTTAGTGGTAGTCTTCATGAGACTAATTATATCACAATATAAGGGGTGTAGGAAGTTCTGAGGTTGCGAATAGTCGCACGGACGTCTGTGTTGGACTTGATGTCTGGGGCAAGAATGTTGTTGGGGTCAAAGATTTGTTTGAGGTCTGTGTGTAATTGTTTTTCTTTTTCGGTTAAAGATTGGTTTGTTACGAGGGCTTTGACTCGGCCTTCTGGGTTGCCGCCGACGATGGAGCCGTGATGGTTGTCTAGAAGTGAGTTAAACTCTTTAAGAAGTTCGAGCGCAAAACGGCGACCTTTGATGTCGGAAATATGAATATCTGGACGAATTGAGTAGTTGTTGGCCGAAAAAGAACCAAAAATTGGAAGTGGGGTGTTAAGTTTGTCTTCGAGAAGACGTAAATCGACGAAAAAGTTAGGTAGCTCGGCTTTGGAAATATAGAGGTCGTTAATGAGCGGAATTCTCTCACCTTTAGCGTCATCGTTGAGATAACTTGAAATCGAAGTAGCGATATGATTGAATTGTTCGGTGTTTTTGCGATTTTCTATGATTAGATTGGCGCTTTTTGGTAGAAACTCTAGGCATTTTGCGACTTTTTGGCGGCTTTGGTGGGGGGTATTATTGAAACTGAGATAGACTATATAGCCATCTTCGAGTTTGCGGGTAATAACTTCTGGTTTTTTGCCATGTGATTCTGCAGCCTGGAGAATGCGGAGATCGTAAAAATTCAGCTCGAGCGGATGTAGGGTATTGGCAAATCTGAGAAACTCGTTAGCGGTGCGAAAAGAGTTAAAAGATACTAGCATGCGCTGTGGGCGGTGTGGAAGTACTTCGCAATGAAGAATAACTTCACTAATAATACCTAGCGTGCCTTGGGAGGCTAGAAAAGCTGGCAGAAGGTCAAAGATGCGCCCGTTGGAGCGTTTGATTTGCGACAGAGCTGGATAGCCGGAAGAATGGGACGGTTTGTTGACTTGGATTTCGGAGATAGTGTCACTGTTTTTGGCGAGAAAATCCTCGAGTTTACGATAGAGCTCGCCCTCGACGTCTTTTTGGGACTTCTTTTTCTCTAGGGCTCGTTTGCTGAGTTGGATGGTTTGGATGCGATCTCCGGTAGCTAGGACTATTTCGGCACGATCTAGGTAGTTCATAATACCGCCATACTTGGCAGAGTAAGAATCTACGGGGCAGTTGGCGATGAGGCCGCCGATAGTTTCGCGCGGGTCGACGTTGATTGGTAGAATTAAACCTTGGTGGGCGAGGGTGGAGTTAAGATGGCCAAGAGTGACGCCAGCTTGGACGTGAACTAGACGATCGTGGGCGTCAATTTCGAAAATTTTGTTCATTTTTTCGGTGGAAATGACTAGGCCAGAAGTGAGATCGGCACCGGTTTTGTCAAGACCGCTACCGCGCGTAGCGACTGGAAGACGGTAATCTTTAGCGGCAAGCTGGTTAACGAAGCGTAGAAGCTTTCTGATGTCTTGGGTATTTTCGGGGAGAGCCACTAACGAAGGTTTAATTTTAAGAATAGAGCGGTCAGTCGAATAAGCTTCTAGAATAGATTCTTTATCAAAAACATTGCCGGAAATATGACGATTAAGATATATAGCAATTTTGTTCACTGACCCACCTTATTAACTTGTATTAATTATAGCATAAGAATTTAGATTTCGAAAAGTTTTAGAAGATTTTTTTGGATTTCTTCTGGAGATGGCGAAGCGTCCAAGACTGGGATATTGAATTTTTTAGCAATTGCTAGATAAGCATGATTGACTTTGTGCTGGAAGTCGTTGTTTTTAGCTTCGAAAGTTTCGGTCGCTTTGCCGCGGTTTTGTTGTCTAGACAACCTTACTTCGTCTGGAACGGTCAATATAACTGATTTTTCGGGGTTGGTATATAGTTTCGGCATGATTTCTTTAGTGATTTTAATGATGCGTTCTTTTGAGACGCCTTCACCATAGCCTTGATAGGCTAAGGTCGACCACCAGTTGCGAGCGGAAATTACGACGCCGCCGGATTTTAGGGTAGGTTCGGCGATTTTGCGCCAAAGCTCTAGACGTGAAGCAGTAAAAAGTAAAACATTGGTGAGTGGTTCCATGTTGTATTCTTTGCCGCGAACCAGAATTAAATCGTGGATGTCGTGTGCTTGAGGAATGTCGCCATCAGGCTCATCCATAACGACGACTGTTTTCCCCTTTGATTGGAAATATTCAGCAAGCAGGCGGGCTTGGGTTGATTTACCGGTGCCATCTTGGCCTTCAATTACTATGTACATGATTTTCTTTCTTGTATTTTTCTACACACGCTGGACAAAGCGCTCGATATTCAATTTTAGAAGTGCCGTCGATTAAGACATCCGGCCCATCGAGAACGATTTTATTATTGAGAAATCTGCAATTCATGGTGGCTTTATGGCCGCATTCGCAAATAGTTTTAATCTCTTCTATATCATGAGCGATTTGCAAAAGTCGAGTAGCCCCCTCGAAACCGCCGTCTTCTTGGCGGAAGTTGAGGCGGAGTCCGTAGGCCATAACTGGAATGTCAAGTTGGATAGTAATTTGCATGAGCTGGTCGGCCTGGGCTTTTGTGAGGAACTGGGATTCATCTACAAGAACACATGATACACCGGCAAAGTCAGTAGCGATGGCGGTGAAAATATCAGTATCTTTAGTGAAACATAAATCGGTCTCGCGTTCTGGTCCGATACGGGTAAGAATTTTGTCACCGTTTTTAGTGTCGGTGGCCGGCTTGATAACGCAGACTTGGTGTCCGCGTTCTTCGTAATTGAACGCAACTTGAAGAAGCTGCATGGTTTTGCCGCAGCCCATTGCTCCGTAACGGAAATATAATTTAGCCATAGATGCTATTTATTATACCATCGACCAGGATTTTGTTGGGTATTTGTTGGATTTTGAATTGGTTTTTTCTTGTTTTTATTGACTATATATAGATAAACGAATAATCCGATTAGACCTAGAGAGATAACCGCAACGATAATAATAAATAGGTAATTGATAGGTTTGGTTTCTTCAACTTGGATTGTAGCGGTTTCGTATGGGAAAGAGAAATTTAAGATATAAGTTGTAGTACTTCCGTCTTCGGCTGTTACAATTATTTGGACGGTGTCTTTATCCCCAATCGTGTCCCCACTAGAAATAACTTCGGCTTTTGAAGTAACTTTGGAAGGCATGGCTACGACATTGACTTTTTCGATAACGTTGTCGATGGTGATATCGAAGCTAGTTTGGGAAGAATCGATGTCGATATATTGGTCGTTAATAACTAATCCGACCAGACTACTGTCGTTGTCTAATTTGGCGGCGTTTTCTTCTTGCCTAGAAATAGTGAGCTTATAGGTTTGGTTCGCTCCGTTTTCGGCCGTAACTATAATGGAGACTAAATTGTCGCCAACTTTGAGCTCTGGAAGCTCGGAAATTGAGACGGTGGCTTTTTGATCTTCGGCGACTGCGGTGACTGAAACGTTTTTAGTTTCGTATGGAACGGTAATTTTATAATCGTAGACGTCTTTGTTAAAATTGATGGAACCGGAAGTTGAGGTAAGAGAGCTTAAATTGGCGTTTGAACTTTTACCGGCGTCGCCAGCGCGGGTGATATAGAATGTGTAGGTTCTAGTGACCCCGCTTTCGGAGGTGACATTGATTTTTTGGGTGTTTTTGCCAACGGCTAGATTGATTGTTTGGGATGGTGAATATTTGATGGTTGATTTTTGGTTGTTGAGTGCGCCGGTGATGGTGAACTTTGAGACCTCATTTCCAACGGAAATATAGTACGTGGTGGTCGACGGTTTAAAGCTAATTGAGCCGGTGGACAGCTGGACTGATTTTAAGGAGTTATCGGTATTGCAATTACGATAAACGCCAACAGTATAAGTTTTTGTGTTGCCATTTTCGGCAGTAACTTTGATAGGGAAATTGTTTTGGCCGCAGGACAGGCTTTTAGTGCCGTTGCCACTAATGCTGGCTTTATTGGATTTTGCGGTGGCGTTGATAGTGATTTGGTTCGAAGAGGTATTTTGGACGTTGTAAGCGGTTACGTCGGGATTGAAACCTGGGTCTATATTGCCGTTAGAGACAGAAAGAGCGCTGAGTTTTGTTTCGTTGGATTTGGTATAGATGGAAGCGGTATTGCTATTGCTAATACTGGTAGGAGATTCGCCAGAGATGGTGGCGACAGGGTTGATTAGTTGGATAGTGTTATTCTCGCCGGCTTTGGTTGATTTGACGACGATGGTTGCGACTTCGAAACTACCAGTTTTGTTAGGCACTGAGACGATGAGGTGGCTAGAATCTGAGGTGGAAGTGATACCGCTAGCACCGCTTATTGAAACTACTGAGAGTCCGTTGGTCGAGATAGCGGCATTGATATAGCTAACTGAAGCGCTAGATGCGGCTTGAACGGAGCAAGTGCTTTGGTCTGTATTGACTGACGAAAAAGTTGATTTATCGCAAGTAATAGAAAGCGAGACGGAGGCTGCAGAGGCATTATGTACGAAAAAAGATGCGAAAAGGAGACTTAGCGATAGGGCTGGGATGAATTTTAACTTAAAAGCTTTTACCACCATAATTAACATTACCATTATAACATGGCTATGTTAAAAATGTAAAATATTAATTTTCTGAAAATTGAGAATTATATAGTTCGGTGTAAAAGCCGTTTTGTTTGAGAAGAGTTTCGTGATTCCCTTGTTCAATAATTGTGCCGTTTTTCATGACGAGGATTTTGTCGGCGTTACGGATAGTAGAAAGGCGGTGGGCAATGATGAATGAGGTGCGACCGTTGGTGATTTTGTCTAGGGCGTCTTGAATCAATTGTTCGGTTCTAGTATCAACATTGGAAGTTGCTTCATCTAAAATCATCATTGGTGGGTTAGAGATGATGGCGCGGGCAATTGTGAGAAGTTGTTTTTCTCCGGCGGAGATATTGTCAGAATCTTCGGAAATGACGGTTTTGTAGCCATCGCTGAGAGATTCGATATAATGGTCGATATTGGCTATTTTTGCAGCGCGTCGAATTGTCTCGAAGTTTGCTGAAGCATTACCGTAGCGCAAGTTGTCTTCAATCGTTCCTGAAAAGAGCCAGGTGTCTTGAAGTACCATGCCGAATAATTTACGAACGTCGGAACGTTTTATTTCTTTGGTCGAAACGTCGTCAATGAGAATTTCTCCAGAATTTGGATCATAAAAACGCATTAATAGATTAATAATGGTAGTCTTTCCTGCTCCGGTTGGACCCACAATTGCGACTTTTTCGCCTGGATTGATTTTGATAGAGAAGTTTTTAATTGTTGGCTTTTCGTTGTAAGAAAAATCGACATTTTTAAATTCGACAGATCCTTGAACTCGTCGGAGAGTTTTCGCATGAGCAGGGTCTGGTTTTTCCTCAGGTTCTTCTAAGAAGCTGAAAATACGTTCAGAAGCAGCTAATGTCATTTGGAAATTGGCGGCAATTTGGGAGATATTAGTGATTGGTCGGTTGAACTGCCCTACGTATTGGATAAATGATTGTAGGCTACCAATTAGTAACTTTCCGGAAATGACATAATTACCACCAAAGATACAAATGGCAATATAGCTGAGATTGGTGAAAAAATGTGTAAATGGAAAAGCAAGAGACGAAAGGAATTGAGACTTCCAAGATTCTTCATAGAGTGTTTGGTTGATTTTTTGGAATTTTATAAAGGAGTCGGTTTCGTGAGAGTTGGCTTTTATAACTAATTGACCAGAATAATTTTCTTCTATGTCGCTATTGAGTTTGCCGAGTGTGACGCGTTGAGCGTGAAAAAGTTTTTGGGCTCGTTTCATGATTCTGCCAATAGACAAAATTGAAACAGGGACGGCAATAATAGCGATAATAGATAGTGGCAATGAGATGATGAACATCATAACTAGAATACCAATTACGGTTGTGATGCTGGAAATGATTTCAGTAAGTTCTTCGGAGAGTGAGTTGGCAAGAACATCAACGTCGTTACTCATACGAGAGAGTGTGTCGCCGAATTGGTGCTTATCGAAGTAGGAAATTGGAAGGCGGGAGATTTTTTCAATAATCTGTGCGCGTAGCATTTTGGTGTATTTTGCAGTTGCAATGGCGGTAATAAAATGTTCGCCATAAGTTAAGGCTGCCGAGATTAGAAAAATAACGACGAGAAGAATGACTTTTTGGGTGATTGGACTCCAGTCAATTTTGCCAGTAGTGGAGAGGCTTTCTACGGCGGAAGTTGTCATGTCTCCAAGGATTTTTGGCCCAAAAATTGCAAGAATTGCAGAGAGCAGTGCACAAACGATGCCGGTAATAATTAGTGGGGCGACGGGCTTTAATGAACGGATTAGTTTCGTGATTGAATTTTTCATTATTTAATCTCCTCGGCGATTTTGGCTTCGTTTATATATTCGGCTTCGGAAAGTTGGGATTTGACAATTTCTTGGTAGACTTTGCACGACTTAAGGAGATTATAATGTTTTCCCTTTCCGACGATTTTGCCATTTTCGAGGACGACAATTTGATCAGCATTTTTGATGGTGTTGATGCGTTGCGCAACGATGAGAACGATGGAGTTTTTAGTGACCGGCTTGAGCGCGGCGCGTAGTTTTTGGTCAGTTTTCATATCGAGTGCGGAAAATGAGTCGTCGAAAATATAGATTTCTGGATTTTTGGCGATGGCGCGAGCAATAGAAAGACGTTGGCGTTGGCCGCCGGAAACGTTGGTGCCGCCTTGGGCGACGTGCGAATCGTATTTTTTGTCGAGCTTTTGGATAAAGCTGTCAGCTTGGGCCACTTTAGCGGCCTTTTTCATTTCGTTGTCGGTGATATTTTTAGCGCCGAATTTGATATTTGAGGCAATGGTTCCAGTAAAGAGGAGGCCTTTTTGAGGTACGAAACCGATACGGGAAATAAGGTCGTTTTCGGAGTAATTTTTAAGGTTAAGGTCATCGAGTAGAATTTCTCCATCGGTGGCTTCGTAAAAGCGAGGAACAAGGTTAATAAGAGTGGATTTGCCGGATCCGGTTGAACCAATAAAAGCGATAGTTTCGC
>DCGC01000017.1 GCA_002315165.1 Candidatus Saccharibacteria bacterium UBA1788
CGAGCACCCGTTTTCGGATTTTGCGGTTTTATATAGAACGAACGCGCAATCGTATGCTTTTGAGAAGGCTTTTATTGCAGCGAGGATTCCTTATAAGATTATAGGTGGGGTGAGATTTTATGACCGAAGAGAAGTGAAAGACGTTCTGGCGATTTTAAAGTTAGTGGTCAATCAGAGAGACAAGGTAAGTCTAGAAAGAATTGTAAAAAATGTCTTGTCGGGAATTGGTGAGACGAGTCTAGCGAAGATTTTGGATTATATCGATTTTGTTGATAGCCAGCGTCCATTGACCGAAATTGAGGCTGGGGATATTTTATCTACGGCTAAAGCTAAAAATGCGCTCATGAGATTGCAGAATTTTTTGAGGGCGGTTGGCATGGAAATGGCTCCGGCGGAAACTATTAAAAAGGTAATAGATTATTTTGATTTTAATAGCTTGCTTGACGACGGAACGCCGAGCGGAAAAGAGAGAATTGCTAACTTGGCAGTTTTGATAGATAACGCTTCGCCATATGAAAAATTGGAAGATTTTTTGGCAGATGCAGCGTTGATGTCGAGTGCTGATGAAAGTTCGGATAAAAATTCGGTGACGTTGATGACGTTGCATGCTGCTAAGGGGCTAGAATTCCCAGTAGTGTTTTTAGTTGGGATGGAGGACGGTTTGTTCCCAAGTTCTAGAATTGAGACCGAAGATGATATTGAAGAGGAGAGAAGACTAGCATATGTAGGCATGACAAGAGCAATGAAAGAATTGATTTTGACTTATGCGCAGTCGCGATTTACCTTTGGGGGGAGGGATAATTCTATGCCGTCGAGGTTTTTGATAGAATTGGGGTATGACCCTTATAGAATGGAAGTTGATTTGGATGGCTTTTCTGACGATTTTGATCCGTTCCCGCCAGATGTACCGGTGTTTGAATAAAAAATAACCCCCGAGGGGGTTATTTTTTTAGCCGCGAGGCGGTTCGCCGTCCGGCTCGCCGAGTAGCTTTTTTGACTTGATTTCATAACGAAGGCCGTTGACTGGCGAGACATAGTAGTCTTCGTTGAGAAGGTTAACGAAAGTCGTAAGGTCTTTATCGTCCATGATGATGATGCTTTTGTCGTCGTCTGTCATGAGGTCGAGCTTCATTTCGTCAGCGTAATCGATGAGCTGATCTTGGGACATTTCCTCGGCGATGTCCATAGCTTGAAGTTTTTTGAGAAGAGGTTTTTTATCTTGGAGGAGAGCGTTAAGCGTAAGGCCTTCGGAGAAGGAGAGTTTATATTTTTCTTCAAGTTCACGAGCTTTTTCTTCGGCGATAACCTGAGACTTATAGTCGTATTGGAATAGCGATTCGAATTTAGTCTGGTTAAAGATGACAACGGTTTTGTCGATGATAGCAACTTGGTTATCGTCTGGCATTTTGATGGCTACTTCGGCAGAGAAAGGCTCAAAACTCTCGCCGTTTAGCTCCCAAGAGCTAGCGCCTTTAAGGGCAGAAGAGGCAGAGAGAGCTTTTGCGATATAGAAGGTTTTTGTGCCGTCGTCTCCACCTGGATAAGTGAAGCGAGCGATGATGCCTTTGACTTTTTTGAACTCATATTCGTTATCGGTAAAGTAGGCAATATCTTTATATTCGTTCTCGATGAGATGGAGAAGAGTTTCGGCGCGGCCGACCTTTTCAAGTTTGGTGTGGTAGATAACCTTATCTTCGCCGTCGGATTTTTCATATTCGCGGCATTCGAGACCTTTGTCGGCTTCTTTGAGAATATAGCTGACAGCCTCTTGCATAAAGAGAGTTTTGACATTATTGGTAAGCTTATCTGAGTAACGAACTTTGAAAGGGGTGTAGTTTTTGTTGAAGAGAAAGAGTTCAACGCTAACATTGTTTTTAATTTCGTCAATTTCGTTCGCCCAGAGAAAGACATCGAATTTTTGCGGAGTTTCGTCCATAGTACCTCACTTATTTGTATGTAGATAATTATAGCACAAATAAAAAGAGAGAGGGAAGGGAGGTTTATTTGTGTTTTTAGGGTAAATATGTTGTAATTTTTTGTGGCGTGTTCGGTTTTTAGAAAATAATCCGAACAAAAAATCAATGGGGCATTGTTCTAATATTTTGTAATAAAAAATAAAAAATGCAATTTTTGAAAGTAGGAAGGGAATTATTCACAGAAATTCTAGGGGTAGAATATGATTTGTTGTAAAAAATAATATAAAGTTTTCCACAACGGTGTGGAAAACTTTATATCTGTTTTTTGATTTGCTTTTCCACCAAAAAGTTGAAAAGATGTTTGAAAAATATGAAAAAATATAAAATTAGCACATTCTTTTTAACAGAAATTTGTTTAAACTAGGTTCAGTAGATAATTAAAAACAAAAACAAAAATCTACAAAAGCACATTAAAAAAGTTTGAGATCGGCCAACTAGGAGTTTCGGCACGCATTTAACTTTAGCGGAATGCGTAACCAAAACCGTATGTTCTTTCTAAAAATTAACACCTCCCAATTTAAAAAAAACTCTATAATTGGTCGTAAGACCCAACCATTACACAATAAGTCTCTCAACGGCTGCGATATATGGATTAGCTTCGCGCTGATAAATCGTGGTAGATCTAAGTGTAAGGAAAAACAACAAAAACTAAGCAAAAATAAAAATGCTGAAGTTTCTAGTTGAGCGATCTCAAACAAAGAGTGTATAATTATACACATGAAAGAAGAACTTCATAAGCCAGTTTTATTATCTGAAGTGCTTGAAGTTTTGCAACCGAAGCTTGGAGAATCATATATTGATTTGACGGCTGGTTATGCAGGGCACGCAAGCAAAGTTTTGGATGTAACACGGAATTATAAAGAGTCGGTCCTAGTGGATCGAGATTCTTTTGCGACAGAATTCTTAAGAGGGAAGTACGAAAGTGAACCTATAAGAGTCGTAAATGAGGATTTTTATAGTGCGGTGCTACAGGAAATACAGTGTGGAAGAAAATATGATATGGTATTGGCTGATTTTGGGGTGTCTTCACCGCAACTGGATATGAGTGAAAGAGGATTTTCTTTTTCTAAGGACGGACCGCTAGATATGAGGATGGATAGGACGCAGGAATTAAGCGCGGCGACAATCGTGAATAAATGGAGCGAAAGAGCTCTCGCAGAGCTTTTTGTAGAATATGGAGAGGAAAAACCTGGTTTTGCGAAAATGATTGCTAGGGAAATTGTACATAATAGACCATGGACATCAACTAAAGAATTGGCGGACGCAATAAAGGGTAAGGCAAGATTTTCTCACACACATCCAGCAACAAAAATTTTCCAAGCGATACGTATTGTGGTTAATGATGAACTTTCTGAAATAGAAAAGACTTTGCCACTAATACCGAAAATACTAAATCCCGGAGGAAGAGTTGCTATTATAACTTTTCACAGCTTGGAGGATAGATTGGTAAAAAAATATTTCAAAGAGGCAACTTCTCTCGGAGAGGAATCACCGCTAGAAATAATAAATAAAACGCCAATAGTTGCGGGAAATATGGAGTTAGTTATCAACCCAAGAGCTAGAAGTGCTAAGTTGCGCGCAGCGCGACGCGGCGAATAGTTATTGGCTGATAAAAATAAAAATACAAAAAACAAAAAAGGAGGCATTATGCCAAAACAAATCATCGTCACCAACAAATCTCGCGCCCAAAAAGTAAAAGTTTGTTTCCGCTAAAAGCTAGATAACAACTACGTTGGGACGGGGGCACGAGGGCGAAAGCCCACCAATACGGTTGTTATAGAGAAACAAATCGTAGAGTGTGTTAAAAACGAAAAATATATGACCTAACCAGAATAAGTGCGATGGTGCACTGACTGGAATCTTGGTGGGGCCTTGATTTTGAGGCCTCACCACCAAAAACAAAAACAATAAACAAAATAGCAAAAAGGATTAACAAAATAAAATGAGAGAATCGACTTCTAACTGGGGACGAAACAGAAACACGATTCGTCACACCCCGAAGAGTTTGGGGTCGGTTTCGCAGACTGTGATTTTAGGTGTTTTAGTGTTGATTGTAGGTATGATTTATGTAGCACAAGGAACAAAGGCAACTAATTATGACTATGAACTTTCGAGCTTGGAAGGGGAAATTTCGGAACTTGAGATGAAAAAGGAAGATTTGGCGGTTGAGAGAGCGAGGTTAACGTCGGTTGCAGTAGCACAAGATAGCGAAGTAGCAGTAGCAATGGAAGATGCGCAAGTTTCTGGATACGCAGATTAAAGAGGTTATGATATAATTTCTAGTAGAAATGAAAAAACGAACTAATATTTTGAGATTTTGTTTGTTGTTTGCCGTAGGCGTGATTGCTGTGCGGCTTTTTTTTATACAAATTATTCAGCATAGCGAGTGGGTGGCAAAGGCTGACGCTCAGCACACATTGAAAAATACAATTATGGCAAAAAGGGGGGAAATATATATGATGGATGGAGATGAAGCGGTGGCGGTCGTGATGAATGAGACGGTATATACGCTAATTGTTGACCCGATGATGGCTGATGAGGAGAAGACAAAAGAAGTGGTCGAAGAGTATGCTAAAGATAATTTGGTGGCAAAATGGGAAGACGTGTTTAAGAATAAGACGCGCAGATATTATATTGTTGCTAGAAATGTTTCTAGGGCAAGCGTGGAGAAGATAAGGGAGGAGGAGTTAATTGGGGTAAGTTTTCAGGAAAATACTAAACGAGTGTATCCAGAGGGCGAGTTGGCGTCTGGGTTGCTTGGGTTCGTGAATTTGGATGGCAAGGGTCAATATGGTGTTGAGGGGTCGCTTAATACGGAATTGGCTGGGACGAACGGGCTCTTAAAGACTGTTTCTGATGTGAACAATATTGCGTTGTCGATTGGTGATAATAATATTAAGGTTCCGGCGGAGGACGGGAAAAATATTGTTTTAACTATTGATCGTAATGTTCAATACGCAGTTGAGAAGGCATTGGCGAACGGGATGGAAAGAACTGGGGCGACCAATGCGAGTGCGATTGTGATGAATCCGAATAATGGCGAGATTTTAGCAGTTGCGAATTTGCCGACATATAATGCGTCGGAATATTGGAATGTTAAAGATGCGGGAAGTTATATAAACTATGTGTTTGATGATCCGATTGAACCGGCGAGTGTATGTAAGACGTTCACATTTTCGGCAGCAATTGACCTTGGGGCGATGACTCCAGAAACAACATATTATAATGCTGGATATACGACAGTTGATGGATGGAAGATTGAAAATGCATACAAAGGGCTGATAGGTACCGTTTCTATGCAAACGGCGCTTGGGTGGTCACTTAATACTGGTAGTATCCAGGCGCTACGTTTGATGGGCGGAGATGCGGACGCAATAAATCAATCTGGTAGGGAAAAGCTATATGATTATTACTATAATAAGTTTGGATTGGGACAGAAGACTGGTGTGGAAATTTATGAGGCTAATGTAGCAATTGCTGATCCTAATGTCGGAAATGGGCGTGATTCTATGTATGCAAATATGACTTTTGGACAAAATATACAGCTGACGATGCTGCAAGTAGCGGCGGCGTTTTCTTCGGTGGTGAACGGCGGGGAATATTATACTCCGACAATTGTGGCAGGGGAAGTAAAGGACGGAGAATTTATTGAGGCGGATAAAAAGGAAGCCGTGAGAAGGACAATTAGTGAGACGACGAGTGCGACAATGAGAGATATGCTGGTCAAGGCAAGGAAGGTTTGGAAAAACGCAGTTGATAAGAAGGGCTATACTGTGGGCGGAAAATCTGGCACGGCGCAAGCGATAAAAAATGGCCAGTATGTATTTGATGAAACGTATGCGACATATATTGGGTTTGGTAGCGAAAAAGGCGAAATGCCGGCTTATGTGGTGATGGTGAGGCTTTGGGCTGATGGAAAGACGATGAACGGCGGAAACGACGCTTTGCCAGTTTTTACTGAGATTAGTGATTATATGATTGATTACCTTAAGCTAAAACCAACCGAATAATGAAAATAGTGGTAAAATAGTTTTATGATAGACGGTTTAAATAATGAAATGTTTTTCGGGTTAATTCTCGCTCTGAGCGGTTTTTTGCTATCGATGTTTTTGACGCCGATTTATACTTATTTTGCATATAAATATAAGTTTTGGAAGAAACAGAAAAAAGCAACGCTGAACGGCGAAAATTTGCCGGTAATGACAAAATTGCACGCACATAAATTCAAGCGAGCTTTTCCAACAATGGCGGGCATAATCGGCTTGGTTGTTGTGACGATTGTGACGTTTTTCTGCAACTTTAGCAGGGAATGGACTTGGCTACCGTTGGCGGCGTTTATTGGGGGTGGGGCGATTGGTTTAATAGACGACGCGATTAACGTTTTCGGAAGCGGGAAAGGGGTGGCTGGGTTGAGGGCGCCAGTAAAAATGACGTTGATTGTTTTGGTTGGGCTGCTTGGTGGGTGGTATTTTGCTATTAAGCTTGGGATTACTGAGATACAGGTGCCGTTCGTAAGTGGGGCAATGAATATTGGTGTAGTCGGGATGATTTTGTTGTTTGCTTTTGCGGTTGTGTCGACGAGTAATGCGGTGAATATATCTGATGGACTAGATGGGCTGGCTGGTGGGCTGATGATGATTGCCTATGGTGCTTATGGTGTGATTGCTATTTTTCAGGGACATTGGGAATTGGGTGCATTTTGTTTTACGGTGGTTGGATGGCTGCTGTCATATGTTTGGTTTAATGTTCCACCAGCAAGGTTTATGATGGGAGATACGGGCTCATTTGCGCTTGGTGCTGGGTTAGGCGTGGTGGCGATGATGACTGATTCGTTTTTGCTCTTGCCGGTGATTGGAATTATGTTGGTAGTAGAGGCTGGGTCGAGTTTGATTCAGATTATTTGGAAAAAGTTGTTTAGGAAAAAGTTATTTATTAGCGCACCGATTCACCATCATTTAGAAGCTAAAGGTTGGGGAGAGGCGAAAATAGTAATGAGATTTTGGGTAATTGCTGGTATTTTTGCGATTATTGGTATTTATATTGCAGTGGCGGGTGGAATTATTTAATGAGAAAGCACAAAAGCGATAGATTAATTGGCGCTTTGACGCTAGTATTGCTTTTGGTCGGCTTGATTGTGATTTATGCTATTGGTCCTATGCGTATAAATTATACGAATGCTGCCAATGGGCAGAACATGAACACGAATTATTATTTTGTTAAACAGGCACTTAGCGTGGCGTTTGCGGTTGTGGCGTTTGTTGTGGCGTTTAAGGTGCCATACGATAAAATACGTGTATTGTCGAAGTGGGTATTAAGGGGTGGATTGTTGGCTTGTGCAGCATTGGCGATTTTTGCGGCGGCTGGGAGCTCCTTGGCGGTTTGCCAGAATGGGGCATGTAGGTGGATTAGTGTGGGCGGATTGGGGACTATTCAGCCGGCGGAAATTTTGAAATTGGGTCTAGTATTATATTTAGCGCAGCTAGCAGCGGAGCGAAAGAAAGCAGGAAAAATAAATAAGAGTGATTTTTTCTTGCCGTTATTGCTAGTAAGCGCACTGTCTTTGTTTTTTGTAATTGTATTACAAAAAGATTTTGGAAGTGGGGCAGTGTTGGCGGCTATTATCCTTGCGATTGTGTTGGTGGCGGGCGTGGACTGGAAATGGGTCGTGCTGGCTCTTGGCGGAGCTTTGGTTGCTGGCGTGCTATTGATTGTGACTTCTGCGCATAGGATGGAGAGAGTTATGACGTTTTTGAACGGAGAGGGGGCGGATACTTATCATATCGAGAATGCTGAAATTGCAATTGGTACTGGTGGATTTTTTGGTGTGGGTATTGGAAATAGCGTGCAGGCGACTGGGTATCTGCCTGAGTCGATAAATGATTCGGTATTTGCGGTGATGGGGGAAACGTTTGGATTTTTTGGGCTGATGGTGATTGTTGCTTGCTTTGCTGTGTTATTGATGAGAATTTTGAAAATTGGGGATATGGGGTATGAGGACGAGCATCAGTTGGTGGCGGTCGGGGTGTTTGGATGGATTGCTTCGCAGATGGCGATTAATATTATGGCGATGACTGGTTTGATTCCGCTAACGGGGATTACTCTACCGCTTTTAAGCTATGGTGGAACTAGTATGGCTTTTACGGCGGCGGCTTTGGGAATATGCTTACAGTTATCGTGCTATACTAGGAGAGAAAACAATATAAAAACCCCTAGCAAACCAGGAGATAGGAGGAGAATATGAAATTATTAGTAGTTGGTGGCGGTTCGGGCGGACATATTACTCCAGCGGTGGCAACGATTAGGGAATTACTTAAAGAAAAGCCACGTACGCGGGTAGAATTCTGGACGGATAAGAAATATTATAAAAATGTTGTAAAGATTACAACAGAAATTGGGATTGGTTGGGGGCAAGAAAGTAAAATTAGCGGCAGGCAGAATGAATATATAAGAGTAAGGAAGATTCATGCTGGGAAGTTTCATAGATATGCTGGATGGACGCTGAAAAGTTATTTTGAACGGTTTGATTTAACGTTTAAGGATTTGATAGTGGGGAATATTGTGGGGTTTTTTGGGTTTTTGGCAGGTTTTTTTCAGAGTTTTTCGAGACTGATAAAAAAAGAAGAGAGACCAGATGTGATTTTTTTGAAGGGCGGTTTTGTAGGGCTGCCAGTTGGGCTTGCGGCGAATATTTTAAAGATACCATATGTGATTCATGAATCTGATACGGTGCCTGGTCTGGCAAATAGGATTTTAATGAAGCACGCTAAGGTTGTCGCAATGGGGATGGATTTTGAGATGAAAGAGGGCAGAGAAAATTGGGAGTGGGTAGGAGTGCCGGTGGCGGCGGAATTTAAGGAGGTTACGCCAAAACAGCAGAGAGAGTTAAAAAAAGTTTTTGGGTTTGAGCAAGGTAAGCCGCTAGTGGTGATTACTGGGGGGAGTCAGGGGTCGGAAAATATAAATAATGCGGTAAGGGAAATTTTGCCGGATTTATTAAAGATAGCGAGTGTGGGCTTGGTCGCTGGGCGTAAACATTACGAAAATATGATGGACTTAAAGAAATATGAAGAGTGGGACGAGGCGAGTCTTAAGTCGAATTTTAGACTATGGGAGTTTAATTCAGCGATGAATGAGTTGATGGGTGCGGCAGATGTCGTTATAAGTCGTGCCGGAGCGACGACGATAGCGGAGCTAGCGGCGCTTAAGAAAGCGGTGATTTTGGTGCCTTTTGAGAGACTGCCTGGCGGACATCAGGTAAAAAATGCAGAAAAACTAGAAAAAGAGGGGGCGGTGATTTCGATTTTGGATTCGAAGATGACGAAAAAACCTACGTTGCTATTTGAGGCTGTTAAAAAGTTAGTAAAAAATGAAAAGAAAAGGGAAGAGCTGGCAGAAAAGTTACATATGGAAGCAAAGAGGAATGCGGCCAAGAGGTTGGCAGAGATATTAACAGAGGTGGCAACAGGGAATGATTAGAAGCGGAAAAATAATTGCCGGCGAAAGGGAACGGTTCGAGTCGGACTCCGAGAGGGAACGAGTTAGGAAACGGGCGAAAACACGTAAAAAGTGGTCTGTTGTTTGTATTTTAGCGATAATTGGAGTGTTTTGTTGGTTGATTTGGCTGGGTGGCTGTCAGGTTGTAAGAATTATTAATGAAGAGCAGGAAAAAATTGCGAATAATGATAATAAATACGCTCCGACGGTGGAGATTATTGATGAGGACGGAAGAAAAAATATTTCGAATCGGGTTAAGGAGTATGTGGGGCAGATAGAAGTGGATTTTAGGGATTTGGGATATAAAGTGAGTCAAGTCGTATTACCAGTGGGGGCAGCGAGGGAGATTGATGTATATCTAGATAGTTTTGATTTTTATATTAAGGTTAACATAGATAGGGGGACGGCGGTTTCTGCTGAGGATGCGGACAGGATGATAAAATATTTAAGTGAAAAATCGATCGAAGCGAGTTATATTGACGTGCGGGTTGAGGGTAAGGGGTATTATAAATAAAGGCTACTAGCGGGCAAGGCAACGAACC
>DCGC01000014.1 GCA_002315165.1 Candidatus Saccharibacteria bacterium UBA1788
TTTTGTGGTTGCCAACGACAACAAGAGCTTTGAAGCGCATGCGGCGACCACCTGCGACAGTGCGTGAGACACGATCGATATTAATAGTAACTTCATCGAACTCTTTTGGAGCGACGTCAGCTTTGACGCGGTCACGGCGATTGTTGCGACGGTCGATACGACGTCCACCCATGTCGCGAGTTTCTTTAGTAGCGGCGACCTCATCAGTCATTTTGAGGGTGCCGGATTTGTTGATGACTTTAGGTTGTTTTTCTGGCATATTAGAACTCCAATCCTTCTTTGCGAGCAGCATCAGCTAAAGCAGACATGCGGCCAGCGTAAAGTTTAGAACCACGATCAAAAACGACTTTGGTGATTTTAGCTTTTTTAGCTTTTTCGCCGATAAGTTTGCCAACGGCGGTAGCTTTTTCGGTTTTAGAACCGGAAATTTTTGAACCAACAGTTGTTGCGTAAGCTAAAGTAGTTCCCTTATCGTCGTCGATGATTTGGGCGGTGATATGTTGATTGCTAATGTTAACGCTGAGGCGAGGGCGTTCAGCGGTACCGTGGATTTTTGCGCGGGTACGTTTTGCGCGATATAGGCTATTCATTATTTCTTTCCTGCCTTTCCAGCTTTGCGGATGAGAACTTCATCAGCATATTTAATACCTTTACCCTTGTATGGCTCTGGTTTCTTGAGGCTGCGAATTTCCGCTGCGGTTTGACCGACTTTTTGTTTGTCGATGCCGCTAACGGTGATGTTCATTTTTTCGACTTTGAGGTCAATGCCTTCTGGGGCGGTGTATTTGACTGGATGAGAAAAGCCAAGGGCCATCTCGATTTGACGTCCACCACCGGAAAGACGAAAACCTACACCGTTGATTTCGAGTTTTTTCTCGAAGCCTTTAGAAACGCCTTCAACTGCGTTAGCAAGGAGGGCGCGTTGGAGACCATGCCAAGCACGAGATTTTGGCTCGTCGTCGATACGAGTGACGATAGCTTTGTTGTCTTCAACGGAAGTTTTGGTATTTTGTTGAATTGGGACGTTGAGTGAACCTTTTGGTCCTGCAACAGTAATTTCGCTGTCGCCGACCGTGATTGTCACTCCCGTCGGAATTTCGATGGGTTGTTTTCCGATACGACTCATATTGTTCCTTTAATTAGTAATATCTTCGGCATTATAGCACAAAACTGGGTAAAACGCAAGAAATCTATTGTTGATTTTTCTGTTAGATATGTTATACTATAAATTGCCTCTGGAGACTTAGTCGACAGGGAGTACTTTTATTTTAGGAGGATAGAGATATGTCCAAAGTCGTTTGCAATAAGAAGGAAGGATGTACGAAAAGATGCGAAAGGTAGTTTCGGGAGCCGAATTTTGAGGATTGGGAATATCAAGATAAGCGTATAATAATCGGCGAACGTGCGTTTTTGGTTGCGCCGAACGATATCGTTGGCGTGGACGGTCGAAAATTCTGGAGCTTTAATGATGCCCTGCAGATTTCGCAACAAATCTATGAAAAGAACGGATGGAGATTGCCGACGCCTGTCGAGATGCAGTTACTAGCAAACATGGCGGCTCATAAGGCCGGAGAAGCAGAAGTTTCTACCAAACGTCTGATTGAAGCTTACAATTTTGAACTGGGAGGGTTCGGTAGAACTAGCGACGAATGTAGTGAGTTTTATGTGCATTGCGAAGAAGCTGGGGAGGTTGGAATTTACTGGACCAATACGATGAAAACTTGGCCTGAAACTAATGTATTTAGAGTTCCTTCGGCGATGGTGTATCAGCTTAAATATGGAATTGGATTTTTGACATCTGCTTTGATTGAAGAAGTGACAGCATCGGTACGTTTAGTAAGAGACGTAATTCTCTAATCTTAAAACCTTATTCAAAAAATCCCCCGATTTTTATCGGGGGACTTTTTTCATATTTTTTATTCGGTGACGCCGAGTTCGATGCGTTTGAATTGGCGGATAGTGATATTTTCGCCAGTTTTAGCGATACAATCTTTAATAAATTGTTCGACGGTTTTGGAGTCATCGAGAATGTAAGGCTGGTTTAAAAGAACTTTGTCGGAGAAGGCTTTTTTGATTTGGCCGCCGAGGATTTGTTCTTTCATGTTTTCTGGGCCTTTGAAGTTAGCTTCGAGTTCCTTCATTTTAGCTTCGCGATCTGCTGCTGGAATATCAGCTTCGGAAACGTAAAGAGGATTCATGGAAGCAACTTGCATAGCGATTTTATGGGCGAGGTCTTTAAATTCGTCGGTTTTGGCGACAAAAGAGGTTTCGCAGTTAATTTCGACAATTGCGCCAATGCGGCCATCGTGGATATAGGAATCAACGAGACCTTCACGGGTTTCACGATCGCCGCGTTTTTCGGCTTTGGTGAGACCTTTTTTGCGCATAGCTTCGAGAGCTTTATCGAAATCGCCTTCGGCTTCAACGAGGGCTTTTTTAGCATCGGTCAAACCGACACCGGAAAGTTCTTTGAGTTTTTTGATTTCTTCGATGGTGATTGCCATAGAATAGCCTCCTAATTATTTTTTACCTTCTTTAATAGCGGCGACAAAATAGTCGAGAATAAGAGAAACACCTTTGATTGCGTCGTCATTAGCAGGGATGACATAGTCGATATTGGATGGATCGACGTTGGTGTCAGTGATTGCGAAGACTGGAATGTTAAGAGTGTTAGCTTCGCGAATAGCGTTTTTGTCTTGGATAGCATCGGTGACGATGATTGCGGCAGGTTGTTCGGACATCGCTTTGATACCACCATAACGTTCGTTAAGGAGTTCGATTTCCTCTTGGAAACGTTGGACTTCGAGTTTAGAGTAACGAGATTCAAGCTCGCCAGAAGCCATACGGCGTTCGAGGTCTTTGAGTTTTTTGATTTGCTTATTGACGGTTTCGACATTGGTGAGAGCACCACCTACCCAACGAACAGTAACGTAAGGCATATCTACAGATTCGGCGGCAGCTTTAACAATCTCTTTGGATTGTTTTTTGGTTCCGACGAAGAGGATTTTTTTGCCGTTTTTAGCAATTTCGGTAACTTTTGGGAGAGCTACTTCAAGAGCTTCGACGGTTTTTTCTAGATTGATAATATGGGCATCTTGGCGTTTGCTGTGAATATATGGCGCCATTTTTGGATGCCAGCGGCTCGTTTTGTGACCAAAATGGGCACCAGCTTCGAGCAAAGCTTTCATATCGACATTAACTGTCATATATGATTTCCTTTCCTTTACCACAGATTTCTTCAGGAAATCTTCTGTGGCTGTTTCATTAAAATTGATATGAGATTTAGAATAGCATAGTTTTAGATAAAAAGCAAGAGAAAAAGAGGCTGAATTGACTTTTTTAGGGTTTTGTGCTATAATTAAATATGAGTTTTTCAAACTGAGAAAAATATCACTTGTGAAAGGGGGAGCTCTTTATGAATAAGGAAGTGCAGCGCTTAGATTATTTGACCTATTACGATCACGATGGTGAGAAACATTTGACTAGTATTCGTGATGGTGAGAGGTTAAATTTCCAAAAAGTGTCAGCTTTAGTTTCGGCAGATCTCGTTATGGATGAACATGAGCTCGTCCAGGTATATCTTGAGATTATACGAAATGTAGTGTGCACATTTGGGTGTTTGAGCGCAACAGCTATAGAAGGTTTTGACTTAAATGGCTGATTCCACGGAGGTCCTACGGGGCCTCCATTTGCTTTTATGCTAGATATATAGTATAATTTATTTTGAGGAGCGCTTGGCGCTCTATCTTGCACCTTAAAAGGAGGTTTTTTGAAATGAAAAAGTTGTTTACCAATGATAAGTTCTTTATGATAGCGGTGGTAATCGCCGTTATAGGAAATATTTCGAATTTATTTTATTGCATCTACAAAGGATTAGACGTTCTTGGTATGGATGCAATGTCTTCTCTGATTGCAACTGGGTGCTTAATTGGGCTACAAGTTTCATATAACAAGCACCAGAAGAATGTCATGAAGGGAATGATGGGGGCCTTATTGGCATCAGTTGTTATCTCCTGTGCATCAATGCTTCACGAAATTGAATTTACAATTGATTATGTAATTGCTCCTGTTACTATTATTCTTGCTCTTGGTCTGTTTGCCAATCACTTTATAATCAATGAATCTCATGAAGCCGGCCCTGTTAATATTCGTGTAAACCAAATTCTTGTTATGCTTATTGCAATAGCTATGCTCATGTGGAATGCTATCTGGTTTCCGTATTCCGATTCGTGGATAGGACTCCTGACAACTATTGTTTATATGGTGGGATTTGTGTTCACAATGGTTTCTGTTGTCTGCGTCGAATCCCGACTTGACGCCTATCGTCTAGACAGAGAAGCTGCAGGTTGGACAGAAGAAAAGGGATACCCTGAGGGGTATGTGCACGGGTATGAGAAGGAGAAGGAATAAATAATTGAGATTTATCGGGAGAGATTGAATAAAAAAACTGTATGATTTTTATAATTTGAAATAAGAATAATCGAATAATAATATAATAGCCATTAGCAGTGCATATTCCGCCTCAGCTGAGCAC
>DCGC01000022.1:0-4455 GCA_002315165.1 Candidatus Saccharibacteria bacterium UBA1788
CTAGCGGGCAAGGCAACGAAGCGGGAACCCGACGCCGCGATCGCCACCACCCTGAGGACTGACGAAGACGGAACAGAAGCTCAGGAGGTAAGAATTCGTAGATGAGAGGATACGGAGTGACCAGTAGTAGCCGCGTGACGACTGATGGTCCAGATTACCATAAGAGTGATAGTAGTGGCCAGCACGGGCAAACCCAAGCGGAGCCATCAAAAGAGCAGTATCTGCATTAGAGAAATTATTGTTGCCGGAGCGGGAAAGGTATTATTCCTCTTCCACAACAACCTTTAGATGTGCCTCATCTAGTTGAATCTGATCAACATCCGACGGAGAGTCCATCATAAGATCCACACCATTTCCATTCTTTGGAAACGCCACAATATCACGGATATTCTTAGTATCTTCTAGCACCATAAAAATGCGTTCAATCCCAAAAGCACACCCAGCATGCGGTGGAGCCCCAAACTTAAACGCCGAGAGCATTCCGCCAAACCTAGACTCAACATACTCCGCATCATACCCCAAAATCCCAAATACCTTATACATCACCTCAGGATTATAGTTTCTCACGGCACCTGAACAAATTTCGTACCCATTCATCACCATGTCATATTGGTCAGCGACAATCGCCAATTTTTCTTCATCAGTTTTTGCCGCTTCTAATGCCTCTAGACCACCTTTAGGCATAGAAAATGGATTATGCCCAAAATCTAATTTCTTTTTTTTGTCGTCCCATTCGTAAAATGGAAAATCAACAATCCAACAGAGTGCCACAACATTATCATCCTTAAGCCCAAAATGATCAGCAAAAGCAATCCTTAATTGCCCAAGAACCTTATTCACTATACTTCTTTCATCTGCACCAAAGAACACCGCATCACCATCTTCTGCTCCAGTCCTTTCCTTAACTTCTGCAATCTCCTGTTCAGACATAAATTTCAAAATCGGAGACTTCGCTTCCCCGTTCTCATACATGATATAAGCCAAGCCACCTGCGCCCAACTTACGTGCCTTTTCTGTAAAATTATCAATTTGTGAGCGCGTCAATTTTGCTCCACCCTTAACACAAATTGCCTTCACACACGGAGCCTTAAACACCTTAAAATCAGTATTTCCAAACACTTCCGTCAATTCCACCATTTCCATGTCATAACGAAGGTCCGGCTTATCGACGCCATATTTTTCCATCGCTTCAGAATATGGAATTCTTGGAATTTCTTCGCTCAATAATTTTTTATCAACAAATTCAGTAACCAAAGATTTTATCAATGGCTCCATTTCTGTTCTAACTTTTTCCCCATCATCAACAAACGCCATCTCTAAATCTAGTTGATAGAAATCACCATAAAGCCTATCAGCTCTCGGATCTTCATCGCGGAAGCACGGCGCAATCTGGAAATATTTCGCTACACCACCTACCATCAAAAGTTGTTTAAACTGCTGCGGCGCTTGCGGTAACGCGTAAAACTTTCCGGGATGCAAACGTGACGGCACGAGAAAATCTCTTGCTCCTTCTGGCGACGAATTTGCCAAAATCGGCGTCGTAATCTCAGTAAAATCATGTTCATACATATAATTACGCAAAAAGCGATAATAACGCGAACGCTCACTTAAGATTTTCTGCATCGTAGGACGACGCAAATCTAAATAACGATACTTTAACCTCAGTTCTTCGCTCGAGCTAGCCCCATCATCATGAGTGTTTACTGGCAACGGTTCGCATTTGTTCAAAAGTTTTAATTCATCAACCACGATTTCCAAATCGCCAGTCAAAATATTTGGATTTTTTAATTCTGGCGCCCTCTCCCTCAAAACACCAGTCGCAGAAACAACGAACTCATCTCTAAGCGTCTCCGCCAATTTAAACGATTCTTCCCTTTCTGGAGTAATCACCAATTGAATCAATCCTTCACTATCTCTCAAATCCACAAAAATCAGTCCACCATGATCTCGACGAGAATTAACCCAACCAGCAACAGTTACAGTTTTATCTAGATATTCGTTTAATTTATTTGACAGGATTCTCATAGTTAATTATTATATCATATTTTTATGATATAATTAAGCCACTAAAGGAGTTACATGGACAAAGCAACTAGAATTATCATTTTTTCACTTATTGCCGTTTTTATCGGTGGAGTTATTTTTATCAAACTTCCAAAAAACAGCTCTCAACCAACTTCCGACCTTGACCCATATTCTTTTTACGAAGGAATCGAAGAAAACGGCGGCATTGCCGACCACGTCAAAGGCAACAAAGATGCTAAAGTAGTTCTCTATGAATACGCCGACTACCAATGCCCAGGCTGCGCAGCAGTCAATCCATGGATGAACGAACTTATCGAAGAATATGGTGACCAAGTTGCTCTTGTTTATCGTGTTTACCTCCTCTCCTATCATGACAATGCTCGCGCTGCCGCCTCTGCCGTTGAAGCGGCCGGTCTCCAAGGATACTGGAAAGAATACGGCGATCTTCTCTTTGCTAATCAGAGCGAATGGGAATATGCTTCCGCCTCTGATCGCGGAGACCTTTTTAATACTTATTTCAATTACGTAACCGAAAACAAAGGCGATTTAGCCAAATTCCAATCCGACATGTCTAGTTCTGAAGTTTCCTCAAAAATCGACTTCGATCTAGCTATGGCCAACGCAGTAAAAATCAGCGCTACTCCAAGTCTCTATCTCGACGGCGAAGCCATAGACTGGTATTCAAACAGCACTAAAGCCGATTTTATGGCCTTCATGCGTAATCTTATCGACAAAAAACTTGCCGAAGCTAAATAGCCTTTATAACAGCAAAAAGCCCCAATTATGGGGCTTTTTGGCGCGTTTTACCACTAAGAACTAAATCTCAATGAACTCTTGCCAAGGGGCAGGAGGGATTTGCGACTTTTTGCGAGTGTGAGATCGCTTAAGTCCGATACGCATTAAGTTGCGACTCCTATTTAATGTTTCGCTCTTCGACACAGAAAACTAATAGAGCGATTTGTCCATTATATCAAATTTATTGAATTAATGCAACGATTAAAACCACAAGCGCTAAAATTACTCTATAAATCCCAAATTTTTGCAACGCGCCTGGCTTCTTTAAAAACTTCATTACAAACTGTAAAGCCAAAAGACCCGACACGAAAGCTACTATATTAGAGAACACTAGCGCCCCAGCATTTGCAGCAAAATATGCTCTAGCCGTCGAAGATATCAACGTCCTAAAGCACACTCCACACATAATCGGTATCGACGCCAAAAACGAATAGTTAGCAGAAGATCTCGAATCCAAACCAACCAATTCCCCAGCCACAATCGTCGACCCCGACCTAGACGCCCCAGGTATCAACGCCACAATTTGCGCACAACCAATCAAAAAGGCTCGCTGATGCGGAAGCTCATCTTCATCTTTTAATGACGGCATCTTCGGCAATTTATCAATAATAATCATCAAAACACCAATCACTCCAATAGCCACCGCAATCGTAAATATCGAAGAGAAAAACGGCACGCTATCAATAATGTCTGACAATAGCAGCCCCGCAATCCCAGCTGGAATCGACGTTAACAATAAGTTAACCAACATTTTATAATTTTTATTCTTAAAAACGTCTATTACGATTCGCCAAATCTTCTTACGATAAAAAATCAGTAGCGCAATTAGTGTCCCAAAATTAATAAACTCCAAAAACAAATGAAAATCGTCCCCTCGTCCGGATATTAAACTCTCAACAATTTCCAAATGACCGGAACTAGACACCGGAATAAACTCCGTAATTCCCTGCGTTAGTCCTAAAATAAGTGACTCAAAAAAATCCATAAGCCTATTATAACATAGCCTTACGCTGCGTTGGTGTGAACGGCAGTCACATCATCAAGATCATCAATCGCATCAAGTAATTTTTCTAGCTTCTCCGCATTTTCGCCATCAACTTCTACCGTCATATTTGGCACATATTTCAATTCTGCATCTGTTACATTCAATCCAGCCTCTACCAATGCGCCTCGCACTTTCATCAAATCACTCGCTGCCGTAAAAATCTCAATCCCGTCTTCTTCTTCAACAGCATCTTCCGCCCCAGCCTCAAGTGCAGTCATCAAAGCTTCTTCGCCCTTGTCAGAAATAAAAATTACTCCCTTACGCGTAAACTGAAACATCACCGACCCAGGATCAGCCATCCTGCCGCCATTCTTGGTTAAAGCATTACGCACTTCTGGCATCGTTCTATTTTTGTTATCAGTAGCTACTTCAATTATAATGCCCGCGCCAGCCGGTCCATACGCTTCGTAAGTTTCCTCAATTAGTGCCGCAGCATTTTTATCGGCCACCCTAGCAATCGCTCTTTCGATATTAGCTTTTGGCATATTCGCCAGACGAGCTTTTTCGAGCACCATTGCAAGTGACGGATTCATTGTCGGATCTACGCCAGACCTGGCCGCAATCGCAATTTGATTCCCTATTTTCGTAAA
>DCGC01000022.1:4567-32848 GCA_002315165.1 Candidatus Saccharibacteria bacterium UBA1788
CTTGTCCAAATTATATCACTTTCTCTGTTCGTTTTCAACCGCTAGCGGGCAAGGTATTCCCTTCCCCTAATCGCCATAACTTCCCAACGTCACATTTATTGCCTTTTCCACCCCATTTCTCAAAATTTTTAGCTGCACCGTATCTCCAGGCTTATATTCGCCAGTCAAACAAGACAAAGACCCATTTTCTCCCACCTTAACCCCATTCACCTCTATAATAATATCTTTTTCCTGAATCCCAGCCTCTTCTGCCGGACTGCCCTTTGCCACAGCTGTATATTTTGACGCCGCATAAACATACGCCCCTGATTTCACCGGTAAACCATACTCCTCAGCCACCTCAGCGGTAATATTTATTGAATACACCCCAAGATACGCCCTTGCCGCCTTACCTGTCGACAACAAACTTTCCAACATGCCTTTCACGCTAGAAATCGGAATTGCAAAACCAACATTATTCGCATCAGAAGAAACTGCCGTATTTATTCCAATCACCTCGCCCTGAGCATTTACCAACGGCCCACCAGAATTGCCAGCATTAATCGCCGCATCTGTCTGAATCAAATCGTTCAAAGTCTCATAACTCGAGTAGCTACTATCAGTTGCTGTTATCGACCTACCTAGCCCAGACACAATCCCAGATGTCACAGTATTTTGGAATTGCCCCAATGCATTACCAATCGCAATCACTTGTTGCCCAACCATAATCGTCTTAGAGTTCCCCAAAGTCGCCTCGTCCAGCCCTGTTACATTATTAATTTTCAAAAACGCCACATCATTCAACGGATCCTCAGCTGCAATTTTCACACTATCATAAATCGTCCCATCTTCCAAAATAACTTTTATCGAATTTGCATCCTCAATCACATGTTTATTAGTTAAAACATACCCGTCGTCACTCACAATTATTCCAGTCCCAGCCGCCGTCGACGTCGTCGACTGACCAAACCAGCTCATAGATCTCACTTCAGTAGTAATAGAAACTACACTCTTAGAAACACTATTCGCGATATCGGCTATCGACCCCTCCTCGAAATTTGTAGAATTTCCATCTTTCCCCCAATCGCTACTAAAAGTAATCGGCGTATCGCCATCCATAAAATTTATAATCGACAAAGAAAGGCCAGCTCCTGACATCACAACCGCAGCTGCAACGCCAACCGGTATTATAGAATCTTTTGTTATCTTCTTCATTTTTTCTCCAATTCTATTTTATTATATTTCCCCTCCCTAAAATAAACCTTAAAACTCCTTTTGTCTTTTTCGCTTCTTTTTTCTGTTATAATCTATATATCATGGGAATAGAAAGAGTTGTAGATACTACCAATCACGAAGAAGATCAAACCGAACAAGTTCTCGAACAGTCTCTTCGCCCTATGACTTTTTCCGAATATATCGGCCAAGAACGTCTAAAAACTAATCTCAAACTCGCCATCGACGCCGTCAAAAAACGCGGCGATGGCCACTCTCTGGACCACGTCCTACTTTACGGCCCTCCAGGTCTAGGCAAAACCACCATGGCTAACGTCATTGCTCACGAAATGAACGCCAATCTTCGTATTACTTCTGGCCCTGCCATTGAGCGCGCTGGCGATCTCGCTAGCATCCTCACCAATCTCCAAGACGGCGACGTTTTATTTATCGATGAAATCCACCGTCTTCGCCGCACCGTAGAAGAAATTCTCTATTCCGCAATGGAAGATTACAAGTTAGACATCGTCATCGGCAAAGGCCCAGCAGCCCGCTCCGTCCGCCTTGACCTCCCTAATTTTACCGTCATCGGCGCCACCACTCGCACCGGTTCTCTAGCTGGTCCTCTCCGCGACCGTTTCGGTATTATTCATCGTCTAGAATATTATAAAGAAAACGAAATCGAACAAATCATCAAACGTACCGCCGGCATTCTCAATACTAAAATTTCCGATGACGCCACCGCTCTTCTTTCTACCCGCTCCCGCCTTACTCCGCGTATCGCTAACCGTCTTTTTAAGCGTGTCCGCGACTATGCAGACGTTAACGGCGATGGCATCATAGATAAGCCCCTCGCAGAACAAGCTCTTTCCGTCATGGAAATCGACCACCTCGGTCTTGATCCAGCTGATCGCAACATGCTCGAACTAATGCTCGAAAATTACGGCGATCGCCCTGTCGGTCTTACCACAATTGCCGCTCTGACCGGCGACGAACCGTCTACTATTGAAGATTATTACGAACCTTATCTTCTCCAACTGGGGCTAATTTCTCGCACCCCACGTGGTCGCATGGTCACCGAAAAAGCCAAAAAGCACCTAAACTCTATTCACTAATACTTATTGCTTAACAACTTTTTTAGTGACATCAAATTTTTCCATATACTTCCCCAATATCAATCTCGTCTGTGAATAAAACGCCGCCAAACTCGTATAAACCAACGCAATTATCGGCATCAAAACCCATTGCAACAGCATCGTCACCGATTTTCCTCTCCTATATTTAGCTGGTCGCTTCGGCAACACTTTCATAGACACAATCACCGTAATAATCAACCCTACGCACGCAATCATTTGCACCGTACTCACAACATTCGGCAAATTATATGCCACCATATGCCTAGAAGTTAAATTCATAATCATCGGCACCCAGCCACCAAAAGCCACAATCGGTGACATGATCGCTAGCGTCACATGTCCATCAAGCAGCCTCACAAACTTCGGGAATAATTGTAGCGCAGACATCGGTTTATCTTTTCCGAACATCCTACTTCCCACATATGCCACATCACTTGCTCCATAATCCCAACGCCTCAACTGTATAAACTGCGCCTTCAATGTTTCTCTAAACGTTTCCGACAAAACCGCGTCCTGATAAATCGGCACCCTAATTGGCAAAACCGAATAATCACCCTTAAAGTAGAACAAACTTCTCCAATATTGATGTCCGTCCTCCACAATTGTTCTCTTACTCCAATACCCCATCTGTTCCAACGCCCAAAGCGGCTGCGAATGAGACGCAAAGTTTCTCAACGTATATGGTCTCATCGTAGAAATCACATTAAAGAACGAATTAGAAATAGCAATCACCCGCATCGGAGCCGGCACGTCCCAAAGGTTATTCGTAAAAATCGATATTGGCTGATAACTCAAGTGTTGTCTATCTTCATGCACGACGAACTCATATGCCACATAATCCAAATATCTATCGCTCATTCTATTGTCACTATCTAGCGACGTTACAATCACATTTTCCGACTTAATATGTTTTTTTGCTACATATTCCGACAATTTTTCGCCCGCATAAGTCAGATTCGGACCTTTCCCCACTACCTCATTTTTCAAATCTTTCGGATGCTCAATAGTTAAAAAATCATAAAAATCATTTCTAAACATCTCTTTTAATGCCTTAGCATTATTCTTCATTGCTTCCCCGCCCCTTTCTTCATACGCCAACACAAAAATAATTTTCTTTTTATCAAATGTCGAAGCTTTCACCGCTTCAATCGAAGGTATCATCGTTTCCATACCTTCGTTATACGCCGCCATAATCACTGCGTGATAAATCTTGTCTGGATCAGGATAGTCCCCACGTTGAGCCACGCTCAACTTTTTTACATTATCTATATGCTCCCTAAATCCATAGCTACCATAATTTTGCCCATGCAATTTTTCATATGCTTCATGAGGTTGCTTTAAATCTTCGAACCTCTGCCTCCAATCAACTCTCTTTGCACTTTGCATCACGTTATACCCCTGTACCGTTCTAAATGCTGTCGCAATCGCCTTTACCAAAGTTAATGCAATAATTACTAATAAATAAATCGCGCCAAGCACCGGACTAAAAATCGACAATAAAAACAACAAAATCACCAAAATATAGCTTAACGCTCCAGGCAAAATCTCAAAAAATCTATATTTTTTAGTTCTCTTCCCTAACGGGATTTCTAAATCTGTTCTTGCCATTAGTTTCCCCAAACCAATCTAATCATCAGAAGCGTCATCGCGATCATAATCCCAATCGTCAAACCCAAAAATACTATCGCAGCTCCTCTGCCTTTTTTTTCAAATATTCTTACAGCAAGCATATTATGTAAAACCCCAAAAATCACCGCCGCTATCGGATATACCAACATCGCATTCCATGCTCCGTTTCTATATCCTCTAGAGATATCATCATATCCGATTCTTAACACCGATCCATCCGGATCTAAAATCAAAATTGAATAGACAAACAAAAATACACCCAAAATGAGTGTAATAACCATACAAATCAAAAGACCTTTGTCTTCTTTGTAGATTTGTTTTATTGTTTCTTTCAAACTTTTCATACTGTCTTTGCTGCTGGAGCCGTTGACTGGGGTCGAACCAGCGACCTGCTCGTTACGAATGAGCTGCTCTGCCAACTGAGCTACAACGGCACAAAATATGGCGGATCCGACGAGACTCGAACTCGCGACCTCTGCCGTGACAGGGCAGCGCTCTAACCAACTGAGCTACGAATCCACCTAGATTTATTATATACCAAGTTCCGTTTTTGTGCAACACTTGGTGCGGGTATGGAGAGTCGGACTCCAATCTCATCCTTGGGAAGGATATATAATAGCCGTTATACGATACCCGCGTATAAATTATTATATCACACTACTCCTCGCTAAGTGTGATATATTCCTTAATTTTTCCCTCTTCTTTCACTTTCTCAAACTTCTTTCTAAACTCTGTAAAATCAATTTTTAACGACGAATAGTTTACTTCCGTAGCAGTTTTGGATGTTAATTTTACAAAATAATATCCATCACCATTGCTCGAAACAAACCTTCCACTTTGCTGCCCCGCTTCCAATTTCATCGCCATTATCGACCTTCCGCCGTCCACGTTCGTATTGCTAACCAATACCCCAGTCTCCTCATACACCACATCCTCACCCAATTTATTCGCAATTTCCGCATAAGACACCCCCTGCGCAATCAACGCTTCTACCTTCCCCGCTACCTCATTCGCTTTTACGTCAATTTCTTTCGACACTTTCATTTTCATAATAGAAAGATATAACATCCTCTCATATTCTTTTTTAGATAATCCAAAATTATCATTCAAAACCTTCAAAAAGCTCTCCTCGCTCGTCTCCGTTCCGCCCACATTGCGATGCTCATCAAACATCGCCTTAATTTCTTCGTCGGTAACTTCAATCCCAGTTTCTTCTCCCAATTTTTCTGCATAGGAATATTCCTCGACGCTCGTCAATTCCGACCTCTTATATTCATCTTTCAATTCCTCAGAATCTGTATCATTTCCTAGCTGACCGGCCTGTTGTTCGACCGCCTTAACGCTACTTTTATAAAACATCAGATAATCAGAAAACAAAACTTTCTCACCATCAACATTCGCTACCGGCAACGGCACAATCCTAGTCACACGATATAAAACATCCCAGCTCGACTGCGCTTTATACAAAGCAAACCACCCACCAACTATAATCAACACCAAAGCCACTGCAGAAACAATAATCGTATTAAACACTAATTTATGTTTAGCATATTGCAGAGGATATTTGAATTTTCTCCCCCTCGCCAAAACTTCCTCGCGGCGTTGGTCGACTTTTTCCTGCTCAGTCCTCTTATCTTCTTTTTTACGATTATTTTTTTTCATAATCTATTTTTACCGATTTCCTTTTCCATTTCATTATAAACTTTCTCCGGCGAAGAAACCATACTAAACTTAATTTCACCCCCGTCAGTGTTCAAAATAATCGTCCCATAATTAAATATTTTACCCATCATTCCAACATGATACGCACTAGAAATAATTTTATCAAACTCGATATCTATCATCGATTTCTTAAAAATTCCCTTCTGCATAATTTGCCTAATTCTCTGATTCGTCACAATATAAACGGAAAAATACCACATAACATACACATATCCAGCCCCAATTATCCCAAACACAAAACAGCCCAGCGTCACAAGAAACATATTTTCCACCCCTCTAAACAAATTCCATATCACTAGTCCAACCGCCACCATAATCAAAAGAAAAAGTAACCCTCGCCTCGCGGTCAAAATACTTCGCCTAAACACCAATTTCACTTTTTCATCATCACGTTGTCCTTCAAATTGTAATCCGCTCATGCTCCGATTATAACATATTTGTGCTATAATATCTCCACTGGTCCGGTAGCTCAATGGATAGAGCAGTTCCGTCCTAAGGAAAAGGTTGTGCGTTCGACTCGCACCCGGATCACCAAAAAAGACCCTTCAGGTCTATTTTTTATCCAAGAAAATCCCCCAACCGAAGTTGGGGGTTTCCCGTTAGAAAGCCTTCTTAGTTTCGCGCAACCCTTGCAATCCTGATGTCGATGTCTCCGCTTCCGTCGTTATCATCTACGACAACTAAGAAACGCGGCCTCGGGCAAAATGCCCTCAGGAATGTCTTGTCAATCACACCCTGATGTCCCATCGCATCCATCAATTTTGCCCAATCGTACTCATCATTTTGAGTTTCCAAGATATACTTAGAACCTTTTTTCTTGATGGGATTGTGCATGTTCCCCACTCCATTTTCATAGAACGAGAAGCCATCATCAGATTCAAACAAGTCTTCACCTGCTGCCTGATACGGGCTGACAACATCGTGCACGACAATCTTTCTCCCCTGTTCAGAGTATTTACATACCGGAACAAGGATAGCCAACAAGTCCGCCAGTCTTAAGCCGAAATCCGGATCATTCTGAATTGCCAATATGAGCGAATTTCTCTCGCCAACATAAGCAACCTCGTTTTTGGCGTAAACGGCATAACCCATTCTATCGCCAAATCTCTTCTGAATTTCAACCGCTTTTTCCTGGTCTTCCATTGCAAGAAGCATATGGAAGAAACTGTTGCTCGGACAGAGTCCTTCATCCTCAAACATTGCCATAAAACTTACCTCCGCGTTTTTGCTCGCCAGCATAAAATAATAACCGCAAGCTTACCGATGCGGCTTAAAAACGCTCGAAAAAGCCCTTTTAAGCCGCATCATTCCGCGAAGAAAGATACTTTCTAACAGTTAAAGTTCTATAAGTCCTATCGACTTATCTACTACATTATAGCACACATTTTATTTTTTGTCAAGCATAAGCTATCTTATTGTCCGCTTTTCTTCATCTGTGCTATAATTAACTTATGGTTAAAAAATCTTCTTCAAAAAATTTCATCAAACCTCTTATTGCCCTCCTTACCTTTACCCTTGTTATTATTTGCGCTGTCTCTCTTACTATCAAGAAAAACGCCTCCGCCGACTATATTGTCGAAACCAATGCTTTCTTCGCTCCGTTCGAATTTTACGACAACCAAGAAATCGTCGGTGTGGATGTCGAAATCATCAATAACGTCGCTAAAAAACTTAATAAAACCATTAAAATCAAAGATGTCGAGTTCGACGTCATCATCGATAACGTCGCCGAAGGCAAAATCGCTGACGCTGGCGCAGCCGGCCTCACTATCACCCCTTCTCGTGCCGAGAAAGTTAATTTTAGTACCCCTTATTATACCTCTGTCCAATACATCATCTTTGCCAAAAATTCCGCCCCATCTACTCGTAATGGTCATGTCGTCTGGGAAGCGCTCTCCGGTAAAGTTCTCGGTTCCCAAACTGGCGGTACTGGCTACCTTTTTGCTAATGACGCCAACATGAACATTAAAGGCTTCGACTCCCACCAGCTCGCTGCCGATGCGATTTCTGCTAATATGGTCGACTACGCAATTGCCGACGAACTTGTCGCACAATTTATCGTCAATAATAATTCCAACCTCTCCGCTCTCCCTCTCTATGAGTCTGGCGCCACCGTCGCCGAAGATTCCCCTGTCGAAGAATCTTATGCTATCGCCGTCAATAAAAATCAACCAGAATTACTTGCCGCCTTCAACGAAGTCATCGCCGAAATGTCCGCTAAAGACTCCGACAACAAATCCGCCATTGACCGCCTCGTGCTAAAATACATGGGCTTAGAAAATGAATAATTTCCTCCAAAAAATCCTCGAGCTTTTTACCACCCAAGATTATATCAACTCTTTCCTTCGCGGTTTTCTCCTTACTCTGGAAATCTCCTTTTTCGCAATTATTATCGGTCTAGTTTTAGGAACTATTATCGCTCTCATCCAAACCGCTAAGCCTTCGCCTTGGCTAGTCATCCCAAAATTCATCTGCAAAGTCTATGTCACAATTATTCGCGGCACTCCAATGGCACTTCAACTTTTTATTATGTTTTTTATCATCTTCTCTATCCGCAATTTCCCCGAATTAGTCACCGCTTTCCTCGCCTTCGGTCTCAATTCCGCCGCCTACACCTCAGAAATCATCCGCGGCGGAATTCTCTCTGTCGATAAAGGTCAAACCGAAGCCGGACTAGCTCTCGGGTTAAGACCATTTACTATTTTTCGCAAAATCGTCGCTCCCCAAACTATTAAAAATTCCCTTCCCTCTCTAAGTAATGAAATCATCACCGTTATTAAGGAAACCGCCATCGTCAGCATGATTGGTATGTATGATCTCAACATGGCCGCCAAAGATATCGGCAGCGGCCAAAATATGTCTAGCTATATCGTCCCAATGGTCGTAGCAGCCCTCTTTTATCTCGCCGTCATCTATTTAATTTCCTTCGCCATTAGAAAACTCGAAAAAAGGCTTAGAAAACATGATTAAAACCAGAAATCTCAAAAAATCTTTTGACACCGTCAAAGTCATCAACAATATTAACTTCGAGCTAAAACCGGGTGAATGTGTTGCTGTTATCGGTCCATCAGGTAGTGGAAAATCCACTTTTCTCCGACTTATTAACCGCCTAGAAACGCCAACTTCCGGAGAAGTTTATTATGGCAGTCAACTTATTACCGATAAGAACATCCGCCTCATTCGCCGTAAAATCGGCATGGTCTTTCAGCATTTCAATCTTATCAACAATCTCACCGTCCTAGAAAATCTCACCCTTGCCCCCACCTCGCTCCGACTTCTTTCCGACAAAGCCGCCGAAGAAAAAGCCTTCTCGCTTCTTCGCCGCATCGGTCTCTATAATAAACGCGACTCCTATCCTTCTTCCCTTTCTGGCGGCCAACAACAACGCGTTGCCATTATTCGTGCTCTTATGCTCGACCCAGAAGTCCTTCTCTTTGACGAACCTACTTCCGCCCTCGACCCAGAAATGATTGGTGAAGTCCTCGACCTAATTCGCGACGTTCTAAAAGACGGCATGACCGCAATTATTGTTACCCACGAAATTAATTTTGCAAAAGAGGTCGCCTCTCGTATCGTTTTCATTGATAACGGACGCATCGTAGAAGAAGGGACCCCGAACAAGTTTTTTACTCATCCGGAATCCCCTCGAGTTAAAGATTTTCTCTCTAAAGTCCTTTAGCGCGTAAATTTTTCGCTAAGGTCAGCATAATTATAAATCTCAGCTTCATCAAACCAAAGATTAATCTCTTTTTTAGCTTCCTCAACGCTCCCAGAAGCGTGAACCAAATTTGGCACTCCAATTCCCTTTGCATTCGAATAACCAAAGCTCATATGTGAATAATCACCACGAATCGTTCCCATTTCTGCCGACTTTGGCTCAGTCGGTCCAACAATCTTTCTTACTAGTGGCACCGCCTCAACCCCCTCAAGCACCATCGCAATCACCGGCCCAGTAGTCATATAAGCTAAGTTATAACGAAACGCTTCTTCCCCACGACGCGTAATCATTTGTCCAATTTCTTCGTAATGCGCACGGTAGTGGTCTTCGTTCGGCATCACCATTTTCATGCCTACAATCTTTAGCCCTACTCTTTCAAATCTCTGCAAAATCTCACCCACAATACCGCGTTGCACAGCATCAGGCTTGCAAACTACCAAGCTTCTCTGGATTAAATCTTGTTCTTTTCCCATAGAAATCTCCTTTTCTCGCATTATACCACATATATAATATATGTCGTCTGTTATAATGTACTTATGCATATTTCTGAACTCATTGAAGACTTTCTAGAATCTGTCGAAGTAGAAAAAGGTCGTTCAGTTAATACTGTCGACAACTACCGCCGCTATCTCTATCGTTTTTTCGAAATCACCAGTGAATTCGTCTCTGACGATTATCACCCCGAAGAAATCACTCCCGAAATTCTCCGTAAATACCGCCTAAGATTAAACCGCAACGACACTTCCGACCTAAAAACTATCACCCAAGCCTATCACCTTATCGCTCTCCGCGGTTTTCTTAAATACCTTGCAAAGCGTGGCATAAAATCCCTTGACCCCTCTCTCGTCGAGCTTCCTCATATTATCCGCAAGCAAGTCACCTTTCTCCACTACGACGAAGTCGAAGATCTTATCGCAGAAATCCCTACGGATACCGAGACCGGCCTTCGCGACCGAGCTATTATTGAGCTTCTTTTCTCTGGTGGACTCCGCGTTTCCGAGTTAATTTCGCTCAATCGTGATTCTATCAACCTTGACCGTCGCGAATTCGTCGTTCGCGGCAAAGGCAACAAAGACCGTCCAATCTTTATTTCTAAAGCTGCCGCAGATTGTGTTCGTGAATATCTTTGCGTTCGCCACGATTCCCTACCAGCTCTTTTTCTTAATAACTCTAAAAATCAACAAGCTGTCGATACTTCTGGCGACTTTCGTCGCCTCACGCCTCGTTCAATCGAACGCATAGTCAAACACTACGCTCGCCTAGCCGGCATTACCAAACATGTTTCCCCCCACACTCTTCGTCATTCTTTTGCTACCGACCTTCTCATGAACGGCGCCGATCTTCGCTCTGTCCAAGCCCTTCTCGGCCATTCCGACATCTCAACAACCCAAATCTACACCCACGTCACCGACCCCCACCTGCGCGAAGTTCACGAAAAGTTTCATTCAGAAACCGATTAGTATCACCACTATATATGCCGCCACCAAAAACGGCCCAAAATGTATCTTTTTTTGTTTTTTCTTTATCGCCGCCGGCAGCGCATAAAACGTCCCCATCGCATTCGCAAGAAACAGCACCCATAACGCCGCCCACCAATCAGCAACCGCCAGAGCAATCGCTAGTCCTAAAATCCAATCTCCACCCCCAACTAATTTTTCTCTTGAGAAAAAATATAATAGATAATATATGCCCGCCAATATCCCCACCCCAATCAACGCCCCGCCAAAATCTTCCCAAGAGCGAACTTTAACACCAAAGATTAAAGCTCCAATTATTACCGCAACAATCAGCTGCACCACCGGCAGCTCTCCCCACTTTCCATCATAAATTGCCAAATACCCCAGCACCCCAACCAATATCAACGTCAACCCCATCTCCACTCCCAGCTCCATCTTTAAACTAATCGCAAGAAACGCCAAACCAAACAAAACCTCACTTAAAATCTCAGTCACCCCAATTTTTTTACCACATTTTCTACATTTTCCGCCCAACACCAGCCAAGAAATAATCGGTATATTGTCATACCACCTTAACTGGTATCCACAACTTAAACATACCGACCTCTTCCCTAATTTCTTCTTTTTAGTCATAAAAAGCCTCGCCCTCATCGCCTGACAGCAAACAAACGACCCCACTATCGTTCCGACTAAGAACATCCCTATATAAAATAATGTCATATCTATATTATATAATAAAAATGCTCTTGCTAAAACCAGAAAAAATCGCTAATATTATATTAAGCATAACTTTTTCTAAAGAAAGGAAAATAATGACAAAACTTAATATCAACTCTAAAAAAGGCTTCACCATCATCGAAGTTGTCCTCGTGCTTGCTATCGCAGGTTTGATCTTCTTGATGGTCTTCATCGCTTTGCCAAACCTTCAAAGGACTCAGCGTGACACCCAACGCCGCAACGACGTCGATCGTGTTTCTAGTGCCTTGATTCAGTATGTTGCCAATAACAACAAACTCCCATCCACGAGCACTAACAACGTTTCTACCGTTTCCTACGTAGTCGGTTCCGACGTTTCTTCAACCAGCACCGGCGCTTGGGCAAAGTTCTATTGGAACTATCTCCTTGCTAATGGTGATGATTCTTTCGAAGATGCTAGCGGTGGCAACTACAACCTCGTCGCTACTAACTGCGAAAAAGGCAACACTACGGTAAACATTGACGGCATCGACCGCAATACCTGTACAAGCAACATCCTCAGCATGACCAATACCGCTTCCCCGCTCAATGCTGATTTCGACATTGCAGCCAACACTAGCCTAGCCGGCTACGAAAGCATCTACACCATCGTCGTCGCTTCTAACGCTATGTGTGGTAACGAAGAAGATTCTGCCATTGTCTACACCGAAGGCACCCGCAAATTTGCCGTCGCTCTTCGTCTAGAAGGTACTGGTATTTACTGCGTAAATAACTAGTCGCAAAGTTATGCGAAATTACCCCTCCCGGAGGGGTAATTTTTTTGGCAATTATCTACCTTTCCCGCTCCGGCAACAATAATTTCTCTAATGCAGATACTGCTCTTTTGATGGCTCCGCTTGGGTTTGCCCGTGCTGGCTACTACTATTACAATAATGGTAGTCCGGTCAATCAGTCGTCCTACGGCTACTCCTGGTCGCGCCGTATCCTCTCATCTACGGATTCTTACTACCTGGTCTTCGGTTCCAGCTACGTCGGCCCTCAGCGTAACAACTATCGCGGCAGCGCGTTCTCGGTTCGTTGCCTTGCCCGCTAGATTATATACTGCTAACCAACGAGTAAATTGGCAACAACGTACCCGCTACGACCACCCCAATCATCCCTGCCATCACCACCATCAAGATAGGCTCAATCATGGTCGATATGTTTGCAATTTTCTCATCCAATTCCCCCTCATAAACCTGCGCCGCTCTTCCCAGCATTTCGTCAATCTTACCAGATTGCTCACCAATAGAAGACATCTGCGGCACTAGTGGCAAAATATAATTTCTCCCCTCCAAAGATTCAGACAACGGCTTACCAGATTTTACTTTTTCTGCGGCTTTATTTATCTCAGCTTCCATTACCAAATTCGCTGTCGCCTTCGCAGAAATATGCATAGCGTCCAACATGGACACGCCAGTCATCAAAAGCATCTGCATCGTTCTCGCAAAACGTGTCATATATAGCCTCTTAAACAACCCATTAAACATCGGAACATTCAATTTAAATGTTGCCCAAATCCTCTTACCCGCATCGGTTTTTGCGTAGCGTACAGAAATTACCGTCAAAACAACAATAATCAATAATACTAGCCACCAAAAAGTCACCAAAAAATCAGTAATTCCTACTAGTACCTTCGTCAATCCAGGCAAGTCTTTGTCCATATCTGTATATAATTTTTCCACCTCCGGCACCACTGCAAACATCATAAAAATCAACACCGCAATAATAACAACCAAAATAATCGCCGGATACACCATTGCCCCGCGAATCTTAGAAATCATCGCCGAATCTTTTTCGTCTTGCGTCGCCAGTTCTTGTAATGCCTGGTCAAGCGTACCACTCATCTCGCCAGCCGCCACCAAGGACAAATAAACATCGTTAAACACTTCTGGATGTTTCTTCATCGCTTCGGACAATGTTTTACCAGCTTCAATATCGGTCAAAATATCTTCAATCACCGCACGCATTATTTTTGAACTTGCTTGCTCTGCTGCGGTTTTCAAACTAGCAGCCAACGGTAAACCAGCTCCAATCAAAGTTGCAAACTGCCTAGTAAAAACAATTCTATCCTGCGCCCTTACTTTATTCGTAAAGCGCGCCAAAAAACCACTTTTTTCTTCTTGCGTAATTCTATCCGGAATAAAACCTTGCTCAAGCAACAATTTACCGGCCGCTCTTTCACTCTCGGCTTGGATATTTCCTTTTACCGTTTTACCGGTCTTTTTACTAATTGCCTTATAGACAAACCTTTGCATTATCCCCTCATCAATCTTTCAAATTCATTTACATCCACTGCAAACTCACGCGCGCTTTCGTAAGTTATTACTCCGCCTTGCACCATCTTCGCCAAGGTTCTATCCATAGTTTGCATCCCTTGCGCCGCACCAGTCTGAATCACTGTATCAATTTGGTGCGTTTTTCCCTCACGAATCAACGACCTCACCGCCGAGTTAGCAACCATGATCTCTGCTGCCGGCAAGCGACCACCGCCAATTGCCGGTATTAACCTCTGCGAACAAATCGCCATCAGCATATTCGCAAGCTGAGCCCTAATTTGCGGTTGTTGATACGCCGGAAAAACGTCAATCATACGGTCGATAGACTGCGCCGCCGAATTCGTATGCAGCGTAGCAAGCACCAAATGTCCAGTCTCCGCAATCGTAATAGCTGAAGAAATCGTCTCCAAATCGCGCATCTCGCCAATCAAAACCACATCCGGATCCTCACGCAAAGCCGAACGAAGCGCCGCAGAAAAAGAATAGGTATCATAATGCACTTCCCTCTGAACTACCAACGAACGTTGCGACTTATGTGTAAATTCAATCGGGTCTTCAATCGTCACGATATGAACAGCTTTTTCGCGATTAATTTTATCAACCAATGCAGCCAAAGTAGTAGATTTTCCCGAACCAGTCGGCCCAGTAACCAATACTAAACCTCGCGGATAATCTGCAAAAGATTCCACCACCGCAGGCAAGCCCAACTCACCCACGCCTTTTATCGCGTTTGGAATCAACCTAAACGCCGCCGCTAAGTTGCCACGCTCATGGAAAGCGTTCACCCTAAACCTTGCCAATTCGCCAAAAGCAAACGAATAGTCAAATTCCTTATCTTTCAACAAAATTTTTTGCTGGTCTTCGTCTAGTGTTGCAAACACTAATTGTTCAACTGCCTCTTCGTTCAAATTTGGCAGCCCAGCAATTGGCGTCAATCTTCCATCAACCCTCAAAATCGGAGGCAACCCAACCTGAATGTGCAAATCCGAAGCTTTACGCTTCACACATTCTTCAAGTAATACCTCAATTCTTAACGATTGCCCACTATTTTCCATAATTTTATTTTACCATAATCATTTTTTTATGCCAAGTCGCTTGCGACCCTATCAACTTCTTTCAAAGTTGTGATTCCAGACAAAGCTTTCAAAACTCCGTCTTGGCGCATTGTCACTGTTCCCTTTTCTTTTGCAACTCGCATAATTTCTGCCGAAGTCGCTTTCTTTATAATAAGCTGCTGAATGTCCTCATCTACATCAATCGCTTCATACAAACCAGCACGTCCAGAATAGCCACCAGGCGTTTCTTTCGTGTCAATTCCACTTACTAGCTTATAAGAATTTTGCCCAGCAACCGGAAGACCAGAATACCCCAAATCCTCTCCAATCGCTCCTACTTCATCCATTGTTTTTGGCAACAAATTACCGACCACAGAATTTATTTCTTGAGTCTCTGTCTCGTTCGAACTATAAATATCTCGTTTTTCTGCAACTCTGCGCACCAACCTCTGGCCAATCACCGTATTGAGCGTCGACGCAATCAAAAACGGTTCAATCCCCATATCTAAAAGACGTGGCAAAATACCAGCAGCCGAGTTGGTGTGTAGTGTCGAAAACACCAAGTGCCCAGTCAAAGCCGCCTGAACGGCTAACCCTGCAGTTTCCCCATCACGAATTTCCCCAACCATCACTACATCAGGGTCTTGACGCAAAATCGACCTCAAACCCGACGCAAACGTCAACCCAGCATCCACATTTACCTGAATCTGATTCACGCCATCCATTTTATACTCAACCGGATCCTCGAGCGTCACGATATTAATCGCCTCACTTTTTACCTGACGTATCAAAGCATAAAGCGTCGTAGACTTACCAGAACCAGTAGGGCCAGAAGTCAATATCATCCCATTCGGTTTACTAATGCCCGATAATACCGACCTTAACGCTCTCCCCGTCATGCCCATCTTCGCAACATCCATCACCGTACCAGTTTTATCGAGCAAACGAATCACAACCTGCTCACCCCACACTACCGGAGAAATCGCAATACGCAAATCAATTTCCTTCCCGGCCACCGCCACAGTAAATTGACCATCCTGCGGGATACGGTGTTCATCAATTTTTAAGTTAGATAAAATCTTAATACGCGACACCAAAGCCGGTTCAATCGACTTCGGCAGTTCCATCACCTGCCTTAATACGCCATCAATCCTACATCTAATGACTAATGATTTTTCGAGCGGTTCAATATGTACGTCTGAAGCTTTCGATTTCGCCGCATAATCGAGTATCGTCGTCAACGCCTTGGATATTGGCGAATCCTGCGTAATCGTCTTAACGTCAGACCCCTGCGTTTTTGTTTCAATTTCCTCATTCGATTGTTTGACCGCTTTCTTAACAGTCGTAAAGTCGTCTTTATACTGCGCAAGAACAGCCCTAATACCGGACTCCGACGCCATCACCGTTCTAATCGGCTTCTTAATTAACGTAGAAAGATAGTCCGCCGCCTGAATATTTGTCACATCCAACGTCGCCACGGTTAATCGTCCATTTTTTTCGCCCAGCGGTACTGTCACCGTTCTTTCTGCTACTTCTTGCGGAATATTCAGCAAAATCTCTTGTTCAATTCTCACATTCTTCAAGCTGACATAAGGCACGCCTATCACTTCTGCAGTCGCGCGTGCCGTCATATCGTCATTTATCATCTTCTTTGCTATCAACGCAGAAAGAATCGGTTGTTTTGTTTTTACAACCTCCATTTCTACATTTTTCACGGCATCAGAATCAACCAAACCCTCGCTTACTAAAAGCTGGACGACCTTCTCCTGCGTTTCTTTTGACAGCAGCGCCATCCCTCTATTACTCCCCTAGATTATCAGTCACCAAACCAGATTCACCACAAGCTTCCAGTTCTGCTTCATTCAAAATACCATTATGGTCATCGTCTCGACAATTACCAACATAAACTTCAACCGTCGGATTTATCGCTTCGAGGTTAAAAATTTCCGGATCCGGTTCCGCCAAACTCGTCGTAATGGTCGTTGGCAAATTAAAAGTTACGGATTTGCTGCTCAAATCACCCAACAACGAATTTACCGCAAAGAAAGCAGCCACCGCTCCAATCGTCCCTACGACTGCTACCGCAAAGATGTCGTCTTTTTTCATTTTGCAGTTTTCCCTTTCTTTTTATTGTTCGCATACACCGTCTTTTGAATCTCATTATATTCAACCGGGTCAGCATAATAAGCCGTCGCTTGCGCCGTCAAAGTTAATTGGTCCGCCCCATCCAACTCTCCACTCCATTCAATCGCCGCATTGGTAATAGAAAATTCACGAATTGATTTCTCTATATTGTTCAAAACTCTTAACGTCGTATCAATCTGCGCATCGATGCTTAAGTTTAACGGCATCGCGTAAAGCCCGGCAATATCAGTAGATCCACCATTTCCACTAGGACTCAAAGATTCCGGCTCCCACTGGGAAACGATAAATATCTTGTTCAAACTTGCCATCAAAGCTTCTTCGTTGTTAACTGTCGGCAAAGCATCAGGAATCACACGCAATGCCGAGCAAAGCTTCAACATGCCGAGATAATAGCTTCTCTCTTCACTATTCGTTGCGTTATCATATTTCTCATTAATTTCAGCATAGGTATACTTTTCACCATTTTCCGAATTCACGCACACTGAAAGACTATCCCTCGCCACAGATTCAAGATTTAAATTCGACGCCATATCTACCAACACGTTATATCGCAACGTCCCGGCCACTTCTTCCGCTTCAATATCATTCGGCGAACATTGTTTTAACTCTTCAGTAGTATAAGTTTTCCCTTTTGGTTTTTTACAGGTCCCCGAATCAGCAATTGCATTCGAATAAGTTACAATCGCCGCATCTTTTTCGCCAATTACTTTCGAATTAAATGCAATATACCTAATGAAATATATCACCAAAACCAATGCCGCACCAATCACTAACGAAGCTCCAAACACCCCAACTAGCATAATTTTTTGAGCTTCATTAATTTTAGCTCGTTTAGAGATTGCTACTTCTTTAGCCATTATTCTTCCTCCCCAGTTGCGTTTTTAGTATTTTCGCAAGTTTTATCGCCCGCCAAACAATCCTTTGCCGGCTCCTTGAACATACCATTAATTTGCGAATAAGAATCCGTCACGTTCTGTCTGCCAGTCGGAGCAATCGCTAGCATATGTTTATTATGGAACTTAAACACCTCCGCATCCAGCGTAATTATGCCGGAAAACCTCAATACTAAATTATCGTTCGAATCCTTACCATTAGAAGAACTCGTCACTTTAATACCATCCGGAGCTAAATAACACTCATTTGTTGGAGTCCATTGTACTTTGCTCCCAACAACCTCTCCACTATATTTCACGCATTGGCTTTCAAAATGCGCCACCCCGCTGATAGCTCCGTCCAGCGTCATTTTTCCGTCACTATACCAACCTTTCTCATCGCCTTTATCTGCAATCTGCGGCGTCCTCCAAATCACAACATAATCCCCCTTGTTAACCGCTTCCGACACGCCTTCTTCCGTCACAGTCTCCGCCAATTCTTCTGCCAAAGTTTTTTCCTCGTCCTCGTTTTCTTCCTGTTCTCCATCCGCCTGCGCTTCCATAGTCTTCGGATTACAGCCTTTTACGTTTTTCGCCCATTTTGCATACGTACTGCCGTTTTCAATAAAAGCATTTCCTAAAGAATCTGCTTCGACAATACACATTGTCGGAATCTCATTCCCATCTTCATCTACATAGCGTCCATAATCATACTTCATTAACGCTACACTCTTCTTGAATGCTTCAAGCACACGATAGTCAATATATGGCTCTTCACCAGCGTTAGCCTGCGCATCAAAACTCAAAGTTCCATCGGTAACATTTATATTTAACTCGGACAGCGTAATCTCATCCGCGCCAGTCGGCAAGAGCACGCTAAACACATTAAACACCCTCGACAACATTGTCTTATTTTGCGCAATAGCGTCAAGCTGCTCCAATTGATATTGAATCGTCAATATTTCATCCAAACCATCATATTCTTCAAGTTTTTGCGACATCAAAGACATTTGGGTATCTTGATTTTTGATGGCTATCTCTTGCCCAGTCTTAATTCCCATAAAAATTAAAACTACCGCCGCCGCAATTATCGAAGCAATGATACAAATAAACAATACAAGATTTCGTGTTTTTTGCGCACGAATCATTTCACCTTTTACGTCTGGGACTAAGTTTATCTCATACATTAGTTGTTGCTCCTCTCCGCAAGGCCAATTGCTACTGCAAATTCACTTGCCACACTCGTCAATGCCTGTTGTTGTTCTGGAGTTACCCTGACCAACTGCCACGGATTACCTTGGCTCGTAGCCACGCTAGTCTTTGCCTCAATATACTCTGCAAAGAATGGAACTATCTCGGCAAAACCAGACAAAATAATTCCGCCCATTTTCGTATTCATATATTTCGTCTGGAAAAATCTTACTGATTTAACCAATTCACTAGCAAACCCTTCTAGTACACCATCAAGCGCCTTAAACACCTGACCTTCAATTTTATCTTGCGCCAAACCAAATTTCAAAATAAATTGTTTTGACTGCTCCTCAGTAATGCCAAGCGATGCTGACACTGTTTTCACCAGCGAATCAAAGCCACCAGGAATCGAGCGAACCAAACGTGGCGCATTTTTATAAACAACCACCAAATCTGTCGATTTTTCGCCTAAATCAACAATCATTCGTGCGTCTTCAACCCCAATCGGCATCAAAGCTCTTGCCATTGCCAATGGTTCTGGCTCTTGCGCAATCACGTTCAACCCTAAGCTTTCAATCATTTCCAAAAGCGATTCGCTATATTCAATCGAAGTTGAAGAAATCAACACTTCAGCCTTCGCTGGATCATTCGGGCTCACCCCTAAAACTACATAATCAGCTTTCGCTTCCTCGACCGCCATCGGAATATATTGGTCCATTTGGTATTTCACCATACGGTCCAATTCTTTAGGCGTCTGTGCTTCCACTTCCACAATAGTCGTATACGTTTTTTGTGCTGGCATACCAACCGCAATGTTTTTCGTCCTAATCCCAGCCTGACGAACCGCGTTCATAATAGCTTCGCCTAGCTTCTGACGGCCAATTTGACTACTGTCCTGAATTATTTTTCGATCAACTGGCACATACGCATACCTCTGCAAACTCCAGCCATGCTGGATATCACCGTCAAGCTGCACCAACCTAATCGAATTAGTCCCTACGTCTAGGGAGAAAAAGTCACCCACACCATTCAATATTTTCATACCTCTTATTATAAACATAAGAGTAATAAAAATCAACGTTTTTTAGCAATTTTCAAAAGATAAAAACGCTCTTTATTTCCGTTTTTCCCAACTACTTCATTATCTCTTTTATTAAGAATCAAAAAACCATTTTTTACTAACCACAATTCAAAATCCTTCACTATCTCTCGACGAATTTTTTCATTTTTTACCACCCCACGGTTTAATTGCTTTTCTTCCGCCTCAAATTGCGGTTTTAGCATCACCAAAAAATCCGTTTTTATTGTAGCTAAATTTTCTTTTGCGTAAGAAATAATTTTTCTCAAACTCACAAAAGAAACATCAGCTAAAATCGTATCCACCTCGCCCACTTCTTCCTTTTTTACATCAAAGATGTCAGTTTTTTCCCTTAAATCAATTCGAGCGTCAAATCTTAATGGCGCCTTCATCTGCTTCGTTCCCTTCTCAACCGCAATCACTTTTTTCGCACCATGTTCCAAAGCATATTCCGTAAAACCGCCAGTAGAAGACCCAATATCTAATACCCTTTTTCCTCGAAAATCATAAGAAAAAGCCCGCGCCGCCCCCGCGAGCTTCCCCTCTGCACGACTGACGTAATTATTTTCTACGTTCACGGTATGCATAAGTTTCAGTATCTACCGAAACAATATCTCCCTCTTTAATAAAAGCTGGAACTTTGATTACTACGCCAGTTTCAAGCGTCGCATCTTTCATTACAGATGTTGACGTGTCGCCTTTCACTGCAGTCTCAGTATAGGTTACAGCGAGCCAAAGATTCTTCGGCAAAGTCAAATTGATGGCAGTCCCATTATAGAACTGAATTTCCATCTCATCTCCGTCTTTCATAAAATCTTTTGAATCGCCTACCATCTCGACACCTAACTCATACTGTTCAAAAGTTTCTGGGTCCATGAAATAAAATTTTTCATCATCACGATAAAGATATTGAACTTTACGAGTGGTAACCTCAGCTGGCTCGATTTTTTCTTGCCCCTTAAAAGTTTTTGGAAGAAGCGCCCCCGTAATAAGATTCTTAACTTTTACGTTAACAATAGAACCACCACGCCCCATGACTTTTTGGGAATATTCAACCACCTTGTACGGTTGGCCGTCTAGCGTAATCAATACGTTTTTCTTTAAATCTGTTGGTCCGTACATTTTCCCCTCCTAGTTGTTAGCAATAAATGGCAAAAGTGCCAAATGACGAGCACGTTTAACAGCAGTTGCAAGTTGCCTTTGTTGTTTCGCGGACAAACCAGTCCTAGAAATTGGCTCAATTCGACCATATGGATCAAGATAGCGTTGAAGCGTCTTTACATCGCGATAGTCGAAATACATATTTGGATCATTTTTAATTCTTCGCATATTTCTCCTTTAGAATGGAATTTCTGATAAATCAATTGGTTCATCTGGCATTTCTTCTGGTGCAACATCTTCAGCTTTTGCTGATTCGCCGCCAAAACTTCTGCCGCCATTACCGCCATCACGGCTATTGTTGTCGCCGACAAAATTAAAATCTTCAACAACAATTTCCACGCGAGAGCGTTTTTGACCACTAGTTTTATCTTCCCAACTTCTCTGATCGAGACGTCCGGAGACCAAAACTCCTGAACCCTTTTTAGCATATTGGTTAATCATTTCACCCAATTTGCCCCAAGCTGAACAATCAATAAAGGAAACATCCTCTTGTTGATTTCCGCTCGAATCGCGGAAAACACGATTCACCGCAACGGAAAATCCACAAACGGAAGAACCGTTTGGAGTGGTCCTAAGTTCAGGATCACGCGTTAAGTTACCTGTAATGATTGCTTTGCTAAAACCGCGCATAAATTATTCCTCCTCGCTGGTCTCTTCGTTTTCTTCTGAACGATTTGCTTTGCGCTCTCTGCGCTTAGCTTCAAATTTAACTTTTCTTTCATCAACTGCGACTAAGAGATAACGCAATGCCTCGTCGGTAATGTTGAGGACACTAGAAATCTTAGCAGGAGCAGCTGCTGGAAGCTCGAGCTCGTAGTAATAATAAACTGCAAACTCTTGTCCACGAATTTCATAAGCAAGTTTTTTCTTGCCTTCGTTCGTTTCTTTAGTAATTTTTCCCCCATTGGATTCGATTAGGCTTTTGACTTTACTAATCGCTGGCTCGATATTCATCTCTAAATCAGGATGAACGAGCACCGTAAGTTCGTATGCTTTCATACACTCCTTTGGTTAAATGCGAACACGTCTAAACTGTTCGCTGAGTTAATATACTCTTTAATTATATCGCAACTTCTATATTATTTCAAGAGACAGATGTTGATGTTTATATCCCGGCCAACTCGTCAAATTGTTCAAGACTTTGCACTAATACATCCCTTGGCTTATTTCCGTTCGCCGGCCCAATCACCCCTATTTCCTCAAACCAAATCGCTAACCCAGACACAAACCCATGCCCCTTCCCAAGATACGTTTGCAGCATCGCAGTTGAGAACTTACCTTTCTGGATAGAAAGTTCTACTGCTTTTCTCACAACCGGATCATTCGGATCATATTTTCTACCCAAATCACCGATCGCTCCACCGTCCACTGGCCCCAAACCTTTTATTTGCACTGGTTGTGCCACTACTTCGTCATTGTACTCTGGTGCTCTCTGCTCTCTTAAGAAATCAGTTAGTTTCGCAACATCATCATCGCTCGCCCATGCACCTTGAATCCTGCGCGGCTTGCCCATCATTTCTGTTGTTAACATTAACATATCGCCTTTACCAAGCAATTTTTCCGCCCCGCCTTGATCAATCATAATCCTCGAATCAATCTGGCTCCCCACCGCAAACGCAATCCTACCAGGAATGTTCGCTTTAATTAGACCAGTAATAACCTTAACTTCCGGCCTCTGCGTTGCAAGCACCAGATGAATTCCAGCTGCACGCCCTTTTTGCGCCACCCTCACAATCAACATTTCCAGGTCTTTCCCAGCCATCATCATCAAATCGGCCATCTCGTCAATGATAATTACAATATATGGCATCTTCCCACCATCATGCTCTTGCGTATTTCCATCTTTATCTGTTACCGTCACAGTTCCCTGTTTCGACATCTTCGTATTATAGTCGACGATATTCTTTACCTTTTTCTCAGCCATCAAACTATAACGTCTTTCCATCTCATTCACAGCCCATTTCATCGCCGACAAAGCCTTCTCGACCGAAGTAATAATCGGCGTCAAAAGATGCGGAATATCTTCATACTGCGCCATCTCCACCTGTTTTGGATCAACGATAATCAATTTCATATCACTTGGCGCATTGCGATAAAGTAACGATGATATTAAAGCATTCGTCATTACAGACTTACCAGAACCAGTCGTACCCGCAATAAGGAGGTGCGGCATTTTGGCAAGATTTGCCACCACAGCCTTACCAGAAATGTCTTTACCGACCGCGAATGTTAACGGATCGTTCGCATTTTTCCATTCATTGCTCTCGATCACACCCCTTAACCTCACATCTGCCGACCTCGTATTCGGAATTTCCACCCCAACAGACCTCGTTCCAGGAATTGGCGCCTCAATACGAATCTTATCTACCGCCAAATTTAAGGCCAGCTCTTTATCTCTTGCCATAATTTTAGACAAATTCACCCCCTGCGGTGGACGCATCGTATATTGCGTCACTCTCGGGCCGATATTTGCACCTTCCATTTCCACTTCAATTCCAAACTCTGCCAAAGTAGATTTAATAATCTGCGCATTCTGCTGAATATTTCCAGCATCCGCTGGCGACTGCTTTTTCTCTAATAAATCAGTATTTGGCATCTTCCAATTCGGATCACTAACCGCGACTAAGGCCTTCGCCTCTTCTACGACCGGCGCAGCGGCCTTCATTTTATTGACACCAATCGCCAATTCTTTCTTTCCGCCTTCAGCAGCATTTGCAATCGCCACCCCAGGATTAACCTTAATGTCCATACCACTTTTATGACCACCAGTCGCTTTCAACGCAACTCGCATATTTTCATCATCTTCCTTCTTCTTCGTAGACTTAAACGTATCTCCAATATTTCTAATCACCGCCTTCGGGCTTAATTGCAAAATAAATATCAACGTAATAAAAATCAACACAAAATAAATAATCGCCGCCACCCCAGGATTCAAAATTTGCGTAACATATTTATTAAGAAATTCTCCAATAACTCCGCCTGTCGGATTTTCCCTTCCAATAGTTGGAATTCCCGACAGTCCAGACGTCCAAATCACTAACAGCAATGACGCAAACCATAAAATTCCAGAAATTCTATTATCGTCACTCCTAAAAATCCTCACCGCTAAATAGACCAAAATCAATGGAATCAAAAACACTCCATACCCAATCACCTTCAATCCGGTTGTATGAATCGTATTTAACACGTCCCCTCCTTCCCCAAACCAAGTCATCACAAAAACCACTGCGACTAAAATCATCAAAATCGCTCTAACTTGTCGCCAAAAACCTCCAGGCAATTCATGCTCTGGCGCAGCTTCTTTTGCTGCTTTTTTTCGCCCACCCGCTTTACCTCTACTCGTTTTCTTTTTTGCCATAATTATTTTGATTATACCACAAAAAAATCCCCCGAAGGGGATTTTTTCTTAGTCTAGATTTTTCATCGTTAGACTTAATCTGCCTTTATCATCAATCGCTGCTAGCCTTACTCTGACTTCTTGTCCCATCTTCAGAACGTCTTCAACTTTTTCAACACGTTTATCTGACATCTGAGAGATATGTAACATACCGTCAATTCCAGGCATAATATTTACAAACGCCCCAAAATCTTTAATAGAAACAACTTTACCATTATAGATTTTCCCCACCTCAGGTTCTTCGACCAATCCTTTAATCCATTCCAATGCTTTTGCAATTGCTGTATTTTCCCCAGAAATCGTCACAAGCCCCGAATCGTCAATATCCACCATTGCGCCAGTTTCCGAAGTAATTTTATTAATCATTTCCCCACCCTTACCGATAATCGCTCCGATTTTGTCCTGTTTGACCATCAATTTCTCAATTCTCGGCGCATATTGAGAAATCTCTTTCCTCGGACCAGCAAGCACAGAAAGCATATGATTCAAAATAAACATACGCCCCTCATGAGATTGTTTAATAGCTTTATCAAGAATTTCGACTGGCAAACCATGCACTTTCATATCCATCTGAAGCGCAGTCACACCTTCCGTCGTCCCTGTCACCTTAAAGTCCATATCCCCAGCAAAATCTTCTGCATCCATCAAATCAGTCAACACATAGGCCTTATCAATATCATTCTCGGTAATCTCTTGTCCTTTTGGTACATCAACCATCAATCCCATCGCTACGCCAGAAACTGGACGCTTGAGTGGCACACCAGCATCCATGAGCGCAAGACAGCTTGAGCAAGTTGCCGCCATTGAAGTCGAGCCATTCTGAGACATAATCTCCGTCACTGAACGAATCGCATAAGGAAAATCTTCCTCCGTCGGCAAAACCGGAATCAAAGCACGTTCTGCAAGATAGCCATGCCCAACTTCACGACGTCCAGGAGAACCGATTCTTCCACATTCCCCAACCGTCCAAGCTGGCGCATTATAATGATGCATATAACGACGCACTTCATCTGTTTTTTCCATCGTGTCCACAACCTGCCCAAAAGAAAGCGGGGCGAGCGTCACGATGTTCATCGCCTGAGTCAAACCGCGCGTAAATAGTGACGAGCCATGAGTTCTCGGCAAAATTCCAACTTGCGAAGACAATGGACGCACTTCGGTCAGCTTACGACCATCAGGACGCGTTCCGTCCTCGATAATTCCACGACGCACTTCATGATTTCTTGCCAATTCAAACGCTTGAGAATAATCAGCCTTTAATCTGCTCTCATAATCAGCAATTTTTTCTTCCTCAGTTTCCCCCTCGCCAAGTTCTTTCGCAAACTCTTCATGCATCTTTTTCTCAAATTCGTCCAAAATTGCTTGACGTTCTAATACGTTTCCTCGTGCCTTCTTTCCTAGCTCTTCCTTCTTCCAAAATTCATCAACTTTATTTTGGATTTCCTCATCAGGCAAAATCAATTCATATTCTTGCTTATCAGCATTTACTTTTTCTGCCAACTCTCTTTGCAAATCCAACGCTGGCTGAACGTTTTCTACCGCCCAGTGCATCGCCTCAATAATAACGTCTTCAGGTACTTCTTTCGCCCCAGCCTCAACCATCATTACCTTGCCATCTTTACAAGCTACCACAAGATCAAGCGAAGATTTTTCACGTTCTTCCTTATTAAGAAACGCCTTAAATTCTCCATTAAGCCTGCCGATACGTAGCCCCATTACCGGCCCATCAAACGGTACCCCAGCGTTCATCAACGCCGAGCTAGCTGCGAGCATCGCAATCACATCTGGACGGAAGCCAGGATCCATCGACAACACCGTCGTCACAACTTGCACTTCTTGACGATAACCCTTTGGAAATAGCGGACGAATCGGACGGTCAATTAAACGACCAATCAAAACTGCATCGTCGCTCGGCTTTCCTTCCCTCTTGATAAATTTCGAACCAGAAATTTTTCCAGCCGCATAAAATTTTTCTTCATAATCAATAGAGAGAGGAAAGAAATCCTGCACAACCGGTCGTTTAGACACAACCACCGAACCAAGCACTACCGTGTCTCCATATTTTACAAGCACACTCGACGTCGAACGAAACCCTACCCTATTTACTTCGAGCGATAGCTTACGCCCCAAAAAATCGGTCGAGACCTCGAAAGTCTGCTTACCACTTGGATTTATAATATCCATCTTTTCCCTTTCTCAGGAAAACCTCAGATATAAAACCTGCGAAACAGCCCTTATATCTGCCGTCTTCCTGACGTTAATTTTACCCACCAATTATACCATTTATTGACTTTTTAAACAACTTGTGCTATAATAATAAAGATTAGCCTTCGACAAATTGTCCGGCTAAAGTTTTTTAGAAAGAGGTTAAAAATATGCTCGAAATTTCCGAAGTAAAGATTACCACCTATCCCGAAGCCATCACGACGTTTGCGTCCAGACTGTCTAACGAAGAAAAGGAATTCGTCCTGAACATCTGCCACAAACATAAGCACATGTATTTGGATGGCTATCCCCACGGCAAGAAAACCAGAAGAAAGTTGCGAAAGCAAGGTGGCATAGAGTACGACAAGTGGGCCGATTCTCCCGAAATCGACATCGTCTACTATCTAAGCCAAAAAGACGAGCGAACAGAGATTATTGCCATTATCGGCAATCTAACCGACCATGCCAAGCGCTATACAGAGCGCGAACTGGAGCTCTTCCTCCAAAACTGGCAACAGTCCGTAATCGAAGAAATCTCTGCTCTCACTAATTAACCCTTAAAAAATCCCCCGCTTTCGCGAGGGACTTTTTTATTGCTATTTCCTTAAACCAAGCTTTTGAACGGTCTCTTTATATAGCTCGAAATTCGTATTTTCGAGATATTTAAGAAGTTTTTTACGTTTGCCGACCATTTGCATGAGTCCGCGCTTAGCCATAAAGTCATGTTTATTATTCTTTACGTGTTCCGTAACTTCTTTGATACGTTCCGTAAGAATAGAAACTTGAACTTCAGGAGAACCAACGTCAGCTTTGTTACGAGCGACCTTGGCAATAGCCTTGTCTTTATTCTCTTTTGTTATCATGCTCGCCATTATATCACACTTTTCCCTCTTATACAAGCGGGCAAGGCAACGAACCGAGAACCCGCGGCCGCGATAGCTGCTATCCTGAGGGCCGACGTAGCCGGAATTGAAGTACAGGTCGTAAGAATTCGCTGATGAGTGGATACGGTGCGACCAGTAGAGGCCGTAGGACGACTGACTGTCCAGACCACCATTATTGTAATAGTAGCGGCCAGCACGGGCAAACCCAAGCGGAGCCATCAAAAGAGCAGTATCTGCATTAGAGAAANNATTGTTGCCGGAGCGGGAAAGACTAGCAGTCAAGGCAACGAAGGGAGAACCCACCGCCGCGAGTGCCGTTATCCTGAGAGTTGACGCTGCCGAACCAGAAGTGCAGGAAGTAAGAACTCGTAGAGGAGGAGATGCGGGGAGACCAGTACTCGCCGCCCGACGACTGATCGTTCAGAT
>DCGC01000016.1 GCA_002315165.1 Candidatus Saccharibacteria bacterium UBA1788
TTTCTCTAATGCAGATACTGCTCTTTTGATGGCTCCGCTTGGGCTTGCCCGTGCTGGCCTCTACCATTACAATAATGGTGCTCTGGACTCTCAGTCGTCGGTCGGCCTCTACTGGTCACACCGTATCTACTCATCTACGAATTCTTACGGCCTGCTCTTCCGTTCCGGCTACGTCTACCCTCAGGGTAACGACAGTCGCGGCCTCGCGTTCTCGGTTCGTTGCCTTGCCCGCTAGAAGCCGAAATTGCGGAGCTCGGCTCCGCGCCTGAAACGTGGCGCGTCTCTGTTTCCCGCTCCGGCAACAATAGTTTCTCTAATGCAGATACTGGTAATTGCGGGTCCTGATTCGTAACTGGCTTTTCGGGGTCGGAGTCCTTCGCGCCCGTCGTCACGGGGCTCCGGCTCCTAGATCTCGGTCGTAACCTCCGAACTCCCCCTCAAAGCAGTTACGAATCACCCGTAAAATAACTCGTTGCCTTGGCCGCTAGGAATATATTCCCTACCGATAGAGAGTTTTAGAATTGGCAAAAATCCATTTCCACACGAAATGGTTTGACAACATAAGCGTTTCATGACGCTTTATATCATAACAGAGGTGAGGTTTGTTTTTCCCTACGTTTTAACTCTACAAAAAACGTTCGGTAATTCTATTTTAGCGGAAGCGGGATGCTAAGTCAAGTGGTTGCTAAGAATAAGGGGGATGAAAAATGGGAAAAGGGAAAAACGGTGGAAAAAAGAGCGAAAAACATGAGAATTTTGGGGAAAAGTCCGAAAAATAGGGGGGTCGATTTTTGAAAAAAAATTTTTTCGGCGCTTCGCGCCTATAGACAGAGGAATTGTGAGAATCTATAAGGGTAAAATTTTAAAAAAAAATTTTCGGGCGCTACGCGCCCTATAGACAGAAAAATTTTTCTGCTCCAGTAGAGCGGAGAAAAAAATAAAAATAGAAATGTGATAAAATCAGGTTATGGCATTTATTAGAAAGTTCAAAACCGGATCGGGAAATATTGGAGTTCAGGTTTGTTATAAAGAGCAGGGAAAAGTAGTAAGGACGGTGCATGTGGGATCGGCGCAATCGGAAATTGGACTTAATAAACTAATGAAAAAGGCGCAAAAAATTATTGATGCTGATAAAAATCCATTGTTTGATTTGAATAAATATGACGAAAGGTTGAAATGAAATTCGTTGAATTGACTAGAGATGAGTTCCAGAAATTTGAGGAGAAAAACCCGCAGGGGAATATCATGCAGAGTGCGGAAAGAGCAGAGCTACGAGAGGAAATGGGCTATAATACGTATTTTTTGGGCCTAAAAGACGGGGAAAAAGTGGCGGCGGCCGGTTTAGTGGTAGAAAGAAACAGGGAAGCATGGATACAGATTGGGCCGCTTTTGGATTATGATGATACAAAAATGATTAGAGAGTTTCTTGAGGGATATTTGGCTTTTGCGGAGGAAAAAGGATTTGTTGAGGTTGAGATTTTTCCGCCAGTGCTGCTAAGCGTGAGAGATGTGAAAGGCGAAAAGCTAAAAGAGTTTGATAGGAAGAAGATTTTTGGAGTGTTTGAGAAGCTGGGATTTATGCATATGGGAATGACGACAAAGATTGAGTATAAGGCGAATAGATGGATGTGCGTGAAAGATTTAAGCGGAATCAAGACGATTGAAGAAGCACGGGCGACTTATAAGAAAAATGTGCGAAATAAGTTAAGGAAGGTGTCAAAAGAGCTAGAAGTGCATGTTTTAACGGACAAAAAAGAGCTGAAAGATTGGATTGCGGCGTTAGATTCGAGCAACGAAAAAAACGGCGTGAAAAGTAGCCGAACAGAGAAATATTATAGGCAGATTTTTGATACGTTTGGCGATAAAGTGCAATTTATGGTCGTGAGAAAAAAAGACGACAAGGAAATCGTTTCTTCGAGAGTGGTTTTTTATCGACCGAATGAGGTGGTGACGTTTGTGTCGGGGACGGTGCAAAAATACAAAAAATTGAACGGTATGACAGTGATGCAAGATTGGCAGATAGAGGAATGTCTAAAACGGGGAATAAAGAGACTGAATTTTTATGGGATGGAGGGGGATTTTTCTGAGAATAATAGGTTGTTAGAGTTTAAGAGCGGGTTTGGGGTGGAAATTGAGGAATATATCGGAGGGTTCAAAAAAGTCTTAAGGCCGACGGCGTATAAGATAGGGAAAGTGAAGAGAAAAATTAGGACTTTATTTTCCTAAGAATAAGGTTGGCTTTTCTTAAGAGAGAGTAGGCGAGATATTTAGGGGTGTTAAGCGGTAGATCGTAGGTTCCAGAGTAATGGACAGGGGTGCCGTCAAAGCTCTTTTTAAAGGCGGTGAAGCCGGCCCAAGGGTGGGACTTTTTAGCGCCGTCAGGGGCGATACCCCAGAAATCGAAGGTTTTAAGACCTTTTGATTTTGCGTCGAGAATGAGTTGAATCGTCAAAATTCCGGTGGCGTGGAGGTGGGCACCTTTGTTGGATTGGGCACCTTGGAGGTTGAATCGAGTTGAGCCATAATCGAGGATGAGTCCGGCGGCAAGGGTTTCTTTTCCTTGTTTTAGGAAATAGAGAGTACCGAAGCCGGCGGCGAGTTGCTTTTTATAATGTTCTTCGTCAGCAAAAGAAATACTTTTTTTATGGGCGAGGTCGCTTTGGAGTTTTGTTAGGAGGCGGACGTCTTTTTCGTTAGTGGAAGTGGTGATTTCTAGACTGTTTTTCGACATTTGGCGATAGTAACGGCGGAGGCGGGAAGGAAGTTTCGCGCTAAGTTCGTCGTCGGTGCCAGATAAATCTAGAACATAGGTGTCGGAAGGGTTGATGTCTTTGGACTTTTTTAGGCCGTATTTGGCCATTTCCTTCGCCGAGAAGGCCAGAGTAGGCTCAACCCTGATAAAGATAGCGCTTTTTTCTTTTCCTAGTTCTTTTAGAGCTTTAAGGGCCTTTTTTAGGGACTTTTTTGAGTCTAAATTTGGCCCGTAGGGGCAATAGAGGTAGTTTCCGAGCGGAGTTTTTTCTAGAGAGGCGAGACACTCGTAACCGTCGCCAGAAAACCTAAAAACGTCCTTATTTTCGGATTTTAAGAAGTTTTCCCAAGATTTTGACTGAAGAAAGTGCTGATTCATAAAAATATTTTAGCACAAGCTAAGAAATAGCGATACGGGGATAAATATTGAGAGAATAGGGGTCGGTAGGTTGAACGCCAGAGATGATTTCGAAATAGGCAGCGGCGCCGACCATGGCGGCATTGTCGCCGGAAAGGGACGGAGAAGGGAAGAACAGGGGAAGATTATGAATAGATTCGCTGGCTTTAGAGCGAAGGGCGGCATTAGCACTGACGCCGCCAGCGAAACAGATAGATTTTACCTCTTGGTGTTCGTTTAGGGCGGCTTTTAGCTTTTCGAGAAGGATGTCGATAGCGGTTTTTTCGAAAGAAGCGGCGAAATCGGCTTTTTGTTGGTCGGTAAGGAGGTTTTTTAGATCGGAAGAGGGGTGGCTAATAGGGACACCGACTTCTTTTTGGACGGCGCGGAGAACGGCGGTTTTTAGACCAGAAAAGGAAAAATCGAGGGGGTTTTCGGTTTTTGGATGGGGAAGAGGATATTTTTCAGGGTCGCCGAGCTTGGCAAGTTTATTGATTGCGGGGCCGCCTGGATAAGGGAGACCGAGAATCTTAGCGACTTTATCAAAACATTCGCCAATAGCATCGTCGTTGGTTGTGCCGATAATTTTAAAGGAATTGTGGGCGGGCATATAGAGAATTTGGGTGTGACCGCCAGAAATTACTAGGGAGAGAAGAGGAAAAGACGGGGAATTATCGGATTCGAGCCAGTTGGAATAGATATGGGATTTAAGGTGGTGAACGGCGTAGAGGGGTTTTTTGTGTAAAATGGCTAGGGTGCGAGCGGTGAGAGTGCCGATAAGGAGAGAACCGAGAAGACCTGGGGCAGAAGTGACGGCGATAGCGTCAATATCGTCCCAAGAACAATGCGCATCAGAGAAGGCTTTGTCGATTACTGGGGTGATAGCTTCGAGATGAGAGCGAGCGGCGACCTCTGGGATAACTCCGCCGTAGGCAGCAAAAATATCGATTTGGGAAACAACGACGTTAGAGAGAATTTTTACGCCGTTTTCGACAATGGCGGCGGCGGTTTCGTCGCAACTGGACTCGATGCTTAGGATTTTCATTGAGAAAATTATACCATAATTGAATATGATAGTAAAATATGGTATAATATGGGAACTATAATTTCATTTGGAGGGGTAGAGATGAAACGTACATTAAATTTTCCAACTTGTTTAACATTGTTAAGGGTTTTCGCGGTTGTTCCATTTGTGGTTTTGAGTCTTAATGAACATTATCTTGCGGCTTTGGTGATTTTTATACTAGCATCATTAACGGATTTTCTCGACGGATTTTTAGCGAGAAAATTGGGGATGATAACAGATGTCGGAGCATTCCTTGACCCGTTGGCGGATAAGATGATTGTCGTGTCGGCTTTGCTGTGCCTTGTGGCGACTGGATTAGTGCCAGTTTGGGTGGTGATGATTATTGTTTGCCGAGATTTTGCGGTTGATGGGATGAGAATGGTCGGAGCAAGAAAAGGCAAAACGATATCAGCATCGCCGATTGGGAAGGCGAAAACTGCGGTGCAGATGACAGCGATTGTTACTTTTTATGTAGCATTGATAACGTATCAGATAATTGCGCTTTTTGGGTGGATTTGTTTAATTTGTGCGATTTTCTTAACGATTCTGTCTGGGGCTGAGTATATTGTTAAGGGTTGGAAAGAGTTTTTCTGAGATGACGGCGGCTTCGGTCGCCGTTTTTCTTGTAAATACGTGACAAAAAATGAAAAATGTGATATAATAGTGGTTATCAGTTAGGGCTGAAGCAATTTTAAAAGGTAGGTGATTTTCATGATCTCTAGTTTAGCGATGACAGAAAATCAAACTTTTTTGGCAATGAGAGACGCAGAACGCGTGTTTCAGAATGCATTAAGAGAGAAGAACGAAATGAAGGCGAAAATGGACAGAGCTTGGGAAATAAGAAAAGAGGCCGAGACGGAAATGAACAACGAATTTGAACGTTTTGTTGAGGCAAAAGAGAATTCTCAGGCGGAAGCTAGCAGATTGACCGAAGAAATTAGAGAGTTGGCTGAGGCGGCGAATGTTGCACACGAAGAAATGATAAAGCTCGCGAAAGTATCAGAGGTGACTACTTCTGGTAAGATGAAGAAAATGAGGGCTAAGCAGGCGGTCGCGGCGCAAAAACGCAGAGATGAACTCAACCAAAAGGTCAAGGCCAAGAAAAGGCAGCGTCGCAGAATCGCAGCTTCGAGCGACGAATTTTATGCGGCGAAAGCTAGGTATTTAAAAGCCAAACAGGAACACGAGGATTTGAGGCAGCGATATATAAAAGCTAGGGAACTAGTTGATGCGCTCGAAGCCGAAAAGAATTTAAGGATTTCGCAGCATATTGTTGCTCAATCGGAACTCAAAAAAGCCAAAGAGTTTGAACAGAAGGCCGAGGAAACGAGGCTCTTAAAACAAGCAAAAATTCCGAAAAAGTATTGGGAAGGCTGTGTGATAAAAATCTCTGATGATGGAACAGTAGATTTTATTTATGATACTGATCCTAACGACAGAGAAGAACACAGTCATGTAATCATGAGAAATGGCCATGTCTTTTATCGAAGGTTAAGAGGCATGAGCCGCGGTGCTGGAAACTATGTCACATCAACATGTGGCGTTGGTTTTTGGCAAAAGCTTTTCCATAGGAAAGGTTAAGTCGCCCTAACGACATAAGTCCCTCTTGAAAGAGGGACTTTTTCATAGTATAATTTTGGGAGACGGAAGTGTGTCCGAGTGGTTTAAGGAGCACGCTTGGAAAGCGTGTGAGCGGGTTACCGTTCCGGAGGTTCGAATCCTCTCGCTTCCGCCAGAAGCGATAAATAAAAAATACCCCCTTAGGGGGTTATTTTTTATTAACCTTGGG
>DCGC01000004.1:0-3280 GCA_002315165.1 Candidatus Saccharibacteria bacterium UBA1788
TTGGTGGCAGGATTGATAGCGTAGCCGCCGGTGAAAACGCCGGTTTTTTCTTTGTTTTCTTGGCGCTCGATTTCTGATTTTTTAAGAGATTCGTTGCGGTATTGATCGACGACGCGACGAGTGTCGTCATTGACTAATTTGGAAACTAAAGGATGTTCAGGAGCAAGCACGAGGAAAGTAGCGCCAAGGATAGTGTCTGGACGGGTAGTAAAGACGGTGATTTTTTGGTTATTTTCTATCTCGAAGTCAATTTCTGCACCTTCAGAACGACCAATCCAGTTTTTTTGCATGGTTTTAATCTTATCTGGCCAATCAAGAGAATCAACTTCGGAAAGAAGCTCATCAGCGTAGTCGGTGATTTTAAAGAACCATTGTTTCATCTTTTTCTTTTCGACTTCTGCGCCACAGCGCCAACAATGGCCATTTTCTACCTGTTCGTTGGCGAGAACGGTTTGGTCGACAGGGCACCACCATTGATAAGACTCTTTTTGGTAGGCGAGGCCTTTTTTATAGAGCTGGAGGAAACACCATTGGGTCCAGCGATAATATTCTGGGTCGGAAGTGTTGATTTAANNNNCCTCTGCTCCAATCGATAGCGTAGCCTAGGCGTTTAGCCTGTTTGCGGAAGTTATCAATATTGGTTTTAGTGGCGTCTTTTGGAGAAATTCCGGTTTTTATAGCGTAATTTTCGGCTGGAAGACCGAAAGTGTCGTAGCCAAAAGGGCGGAGAACATTGAACCCTTTTTGGGAATAATAGCGAGCAAGAACGTCAACAATGGTGAAATTGCGGACATGTCCAACGTGAAGACCGGCGCCAGAAGGATATGGGAACATTTCTGCGAGGAATTTTTTAGGGCGAGAGGAATCTTCGGTGGCTTTAAAAGATTCGTTTTCTTCCCAGAAATTTTGCCATTTTTCTTCGATTTTAAGAGGTTCATATCTATTCATAGGAATTATTATAACATTTTTCTCTAAAAAATGAAGAAAGATGAGCTTTAGAGGCGGATTTCTCCCTGGCGGAGAATTGTAGGGGTCTCTTTAGTACAGTCGACGATAGTAGATGGGGCGTGGTTACCAGCTTTACCTGTAACGACGACATCGACTTTGGGGAGATTTTTACTAACATCCTCGGATGTGGCTGCAGGGGTGCCGCCACGTGGGTTGGCAGAGGTTAGGAGTAGAGGACCGGTTTCTCGTAAGATGGTTTGGAAGAGAGGATGCTTAGGAATACGGATGCCAATAGTTTCGAAATGGTTAAAGTAGGGGTGAGAAAATTCAGGATTTTTCGGGAGAATAAGGGTAATTTCTCCGGGGATGTGTTTTTTAATAAGAGGAGTGGAGATTTTAGTAGGGGTGGCGAAATTGATGATAGAATCGACAGAATCTGGGACGAGGGTGAAGATTTTGCCGGAATTAATGTCGCGGCGTTTGAGGTAGATGAGTTTTTCTAGGGCGGTGGCGGAATTAAGAGAAATGGCTAGACCATAAACCGTTTCGGTAGGGAGGGCGACAACGAGACCGGATTTGAGGGATTTGATAATTTGGGTGGTGTTATCTGGTGAGATTTGAATCATAATCAAAAATATTATATCATATAGAAATGGAAATTTTAGTAGCGCTGCATAATATTCGTTCGACCTATAATGTCGGGGCGATTTTGCGTTCTTGCGACGGTTTTGGGGTAAGCGGGGCGGTTTTGTCTGGCTATACTCCGAGGGTGCACGATGATTCCCTTTTGCCGCATCTGAGAGAAAAATTAGATAAGCAGATAAGCAAGACTGCGCTCGGAGCGGAGGATTCCGTTAAAATTTATTCGTCTGATGATATAATTTCTTTTTTGAAAGAAAAGAAAAACGAAGGCTGGACGATACTTGGTTTGGAAAATAATATTACCGATAAACGTTTTTTACCTCTTAAATCTGCGGAGCTGCGCTCCGCGCTTGGAACGAAAGTGGTATTGCTTCTAGGTGAAGAGGTGAACGGAATAGATTATTCTTTGTATGATATAATTGACGTTTTTGCGGAAATTGAGATGAAAGGCAAAAAAGAATCGTTTAATGTTTCTGTTGCGGCAGGAATTGCGCTTTATGAACTAAATAGATAGTTGGCTGTGGTATAATATCGATATGACAGAGAAAGTGGAGCTAAAGCCTAGTGATTTTGTGCATCTACATAATCATACGCATTATTCTTTATTAGACGGATTGACGAAAATTCCAGAGCTGGTTCAATTTGTGAAAGAATCGGGCATGGAGGCGGTAGCAGTAACGGATCACGGCACGATGTCGGGGCTGGTTGAGCTCTATAAAACTTGTAAAGATAACGAAATTAAACCGATTTTGGGGCTGGAAGCGTATGTTGCAGCGCGTAAAAAAGAGGATAGAGACCCAGCTAAAGATAAACAGAGGTTCCATATTACTTTGTTGGCTATGAACAATAAAGGTTTTGAGAATCTTTGTAGGATAATGTCGGCGGCGGAAATTGAAGGAAAATACTATAAACCGAGGACGGACCACGCTGATTTGGAAAAATACAACGAAGGTATTATCTGTTTGTCTGGATGTGCTGGTTCGGAAATATCCGAGGCGATACGAGCTAGCGACGATAAAAAGGCGAGAGAGCTGGTTGAGTGGTATGCGGGGGTGTTTAAGGATCGTTTTTATCTAGAGATGCAAGACCATGGACATCCGGATTCGCCGACACATTGGGATGAGCAAGATAAGGTTAATCAGTGGTTGATGAACTATTCTAAAGAGTCGGGGTTGCCGCTAGTAGTGACTTGTGATGCGCACTATCTAAAGCATGAAGATCAAGACACGCATGAAGTATTGCTTTGCGTGGGTACGGCGGCAAATTTATCAGATACGAATAGAATGACGCTGAAAGATTTTCAGCTGCATGTGATTCCGCCAGACCAGATTATTAAGAGGTGGGGAGAGACTTGTCCAGAGGCGGTACTAAACACCAAAAGGATTGCTGATAGATGTAATGTGGAGCTTGAGCTTGGGAGGATTTTGATTCCGAAGTTCCCTGTTCCTGAAGGAGAAACGGATAAGACTTATCTTGATAAGCTGGTGTTTAGGGGGTTAGTGTTTAGATATGGCGGTAAAACTGAGGATGAAGTAAAAGATTGGAGCGTAGAGCAATGTCGAGAGGTGTTGACGGAAGTTGATAAGGAGCGCGAAGAAGAAAAGAAATTATTACCACGTATTGATTATGAGCTATCAGTGGTGGATAAGATGGGCTATAATGGCTACTTTTTAATTGTGTGGGACTTTAT
>DCGC01000004.1:3299-3421 GCA_002315165.1 Candidatus Saccharibacteria bacterium UBA1788
AAAGGGATTGTGTATGGTCCTGGACGTGGTTCGGCGGCAGGGGCATTACTGGCCTATGCGATGAGGATTACAGAGCTGGATCCGATGAAATACGACCTGCTTTTTGAAAGGTTTTTGAACCC
>DCGC01000007.1 GCA_002315165.1 Candidatus Saccharibacteria bacterium UBA1788
GATTACGATACCGAACTCACCAAAATGGCGTCTTCCTCTTCCGAAAAGGGCGTCAACGAAATCTCTTCCGGCGAAAAAAATCTAGACGATGAATTTAAAAAATCCACCAAAAAATCGGTCTCAACTCCAGTCAAAAATTCCAAGAAAAAACAGCAAGCCAAAAAGAAACAGCAGCGCAAAAACAAGAAAAACGGTAAAAAACGTTAGTTCCAATTTTTATGAAACATACCGTTGAAGAAATTACATTGAAGAACGGTGCTCGTGGTTTACTAATCGATATTCCAGGAGCAACCGTAATGAATACTCGCGTTCAATTTCGCGCTGGCATGCGTTATGCAAAAAAACCAGAGCTCTACGAAATCGCTCACGTAGTCGAACATTTGTCATTTGGAGCCAATTCCAAATATAAAGACGAACAAGCCTATGAGGCTGAATTTACTAAAAATGGCGCATATCACAATGCATGGACTTCCGACTTTTCGGTCTGTTACGAAACCGAATGTGCTGATTTTGAATGGGATAGAATTCTTGATCTAAAACGTATCGCTATTACCGAACCTCGTTTTAACGAAGAAGAACTAAAAAGCGAAAAAGGGAATATTCGTTCCGAATTAACCGGCTACATGAATGACTATTCTCGCTTGCTTTGGCCAAGGCTCCAGCAATCCGTTGGCGAAAATATTCCTGACCTACCAGAACGCCTAAAAACAATTTCTAATATCGAACTCAAAGATATCCGCGAACATTATCGACGCACGCACACCGCTAACAACATGCGCTTCGTAATTGCCGGAAAAGTCAAGCACCGCAAGCGTGAACTCATTAAAATGCTCGAAAGCTGGGAGCTGAAACCGGGCGAACGACTTGAAATCCCGAAAGACGATCTTCACTCATCTCCAGCCGTCCTTATTCGTCGCAAAGACGCCAGCAACATTACCTTCGGTTTTTCATTTATGACCCCACGCAAACTTTCTGCCCAAGAAGTTCAAGCCATGGGCTGCTTAAACCATATTCTCAATGGCACTATGCACAGCAAAATTTTTGGCAAAGCTCGCAAACTCGGCCTTATTTATGGTATGGGCAGCTCAACTTTCTGCGGCACCAATAGCGCTTCATGGGATTTTGACGGCGAAGTTAACGCCGAATCAGCTGAAGAACTTTTTGCGCTCATTCAATCCGAACTGTCCAACGTCCTAAATGGCGAGCTTGCTGACTCCGACTTAGAGGCCGCTAAATCTTACGCACTAGGTCGCTATCAAATGTCCGCCCAAACAGTTAGTCAAATTGCCAATTTCTATTCTGGCAAATATTTCCTCCATGGCGATATCATCGACCATAGTAATGTTCCAAATCTTATCAATTCAATTGACAAAACCCAAATGGTTGAATTGTCTAGAGAATTCGCCGGCTCTGGCATTCGGGCCCTAGTCGCTGTCGGGTCGGTCGAAAAAGCCCTGATTAATTCGCTCGGTGATGCTATAATATCTTTATGAACATCGCAATATTAGGCTACGGCAAAGAAGGCCAAGCCGTTGAATCATATTTCAAAAGCGAAACCAATGCTATTAAAGTCTTCGACAATTTTTCCGACGACGAATTGCGCAATCTTGATTTATCATCATACGATATGGTTTTTCGAAGCCCAAGCGTCAAACCTCTTGACCAGTCATGGAATAGTATCACTAAATATTTTTTTGATAATTGCATTTGCAATATCATTGGCGTTACTGGAACTAAAGGCAAGGGAACTACCTGCTCCCTCATTAGCTCAATTTTGACCGCGCTCGGAAAAACCGTTCATTTAGTCGGCAATATCGGCCTGCCAGCAATCGAAATTCTTGACCAAATTCAACCAGACGATATCGTCGTCTACGAAATGAGCAGTTTTCAACTTTGGGACCTCACAGTATCTCCACGCGTAGCGGTTATCCTCGGCATCGAGCCGGACCATCTTAATGTTCATAAAGACTTCACAGAATACACCTCCGCCAAGTCCAATATTGTAAAATTCCAATCACCAGACGATTATTGCATATATAATATATATAACCAATTTTCCTCACAAATCGCAGAACTCTCGCCAGCCCACAAGCTACCTTACCCGAACACCAATAATCGCCCCCATAATCTCGACCCATTACTAGACTCGCTCTACATACCGGGCAAACACAATCGCGAAAACGCCGAAGCCGCGCTTTTAGCTGCTGCCGCTATTCTAGGCCAAACCTTTGATGACGCATTTATCACTAACAATTTTGCGCAACTAAAACTTGGTCTCAACAATTTTCACGGTCTGCCGCACAGACTCGAATTTCTTCGCGAATTCAATCACGTTAAATACTATGACGATAATTTTTCAACCAATATAGCCTCAACTAAAGTTGCTATTGATGCTTTTCCGGATAAAAATCTCGTCTTAATTATTGGCGGTCGTGACAAAACCGAATACAAAGATCTTCCAGAAATATCTCAAGTCATCACAAATTCCACCAACGTCAAAAAGGTTGTTTTACTTGGCGAGTCAGGCCACGAATTATTCAACAAATACAACAACGATAAATTCATCCTTGCCGAATCATTAGAAGACGCTGTTAATCTCGCCAAAAACGAAGCTGAACAACTCCCCGACGCTATCGTCCTCATGTCGCCATCTGCCGCCAGTTTTGATATGTTTAATAATGTCTACGATCGCGGTCAACAATTTACTAATCTAGTTAATAGCCTAAAATAATATGCACGAATTAGAAAAAAAAATTTCCGAACTCAAAACCGATCTCACTTCTTCCTGGAATAAATTAGATCTCGATACTAAAATTGCCAACATTACATCGCTAGAACAAGAAGTTGCCGAACCAGAAATCTGGATTAATCCAGACAACGCACGTCAAAAAAACGAAGAGTTGGCTCATCTCTCCGACGAAGCTGAACCATGGATTTTGCTAAAAACTCAGCTCAACGACATCGACGAGCTTTTAAGCCTCGGCGATGACGATCTAGCGCCAGAAATCGAAGTCCAAATATCCGCTATCGCGAACACCTTATCTGGCCTTAAAAAAGCCCTTCGCTTTACAGGCGAATACGACAGAAGCAATGCCATCATTCGCATTACCGCTGGCGTAGGCGGCACCGAAGCTATGGACTGGGCTGGAATACTCGAGCGCATGTACCTTCGTTTTTTTGAAAAAAATAATTTCAAGGCCTCCTGCCTCGAGCGCACCGCAGGCGAAGAAGCTGGCATCAAAACCGCCGTTTATGAAGTCATTGGCAATAATGCCTATGGCGCCCTAAAATCCGAACACGGAGTTCATCGCCTAGTTCGTCTTTCTCCTTTTAATGCTGACAACCTCCGCCAGACATCTTTCGCGCTTATAGAAATTCTTCCTATTATTAAAGCCGACGATTCAGTCAAAATCGACGAAAAAGACCTTCGTATAGACGTCTATCACTCCGGCGGCCACGGCGGTCAATCCGTCAATACTACCAACTCAGCCGTCCGCATTACGCATCTTCCTACCAATACAGTCGTCGCTATCCAAAACGAACGTTCCCAGCTTCAAAACAAAGAAAAAGCTATGGAAATTTTACGCGGCAAACTAGCCCAAATGAAACAAGAACAGCACGCCGAGTCAATCGACAAACTCCGTGCTGGCGAAAGTGCAAAATGGGGTCAGCAGATTCGTAATTATGTCCTCCAGCCATACAAATTAGTCAAAGACACTCGCACTAAATACGAAGAAACCGACACGGATGCCGTTCTAGACGGCAAAATCAATGGTTTTATTGATGCTTATCTAGAATCGACAATTGGCAAAGCTTAACCTTTTATGCTAAACTGGTAGCATGATATTATTAGACGGCGTCTCAAAAACTTATCGCGGGGACACAGCTCCAGCCCTCGATAATGTTTCTCTACACATCGCGCCAAACGAGTTTGTTTTTCTTGTCGGCAAATCAGGCGCCGGCAAATCAACTCTTATTAAGATGATTACTAAAGAAGAACGTCCCGACTCC
>DCGC01000020.1 GCA_002315165.1 Candidatus Saccharibacteria bacterium UBA1788
AATGATAAGCATAAGCTGTCAGACACACCTTCCATCCCACCCCTGTTATTTTCCCTATATTTTTTAAGAAAATCTCTATTTTCTCACATCTCAAAAAAATTTTCAACCCCCTATATTCACTACTCCCTTACCACACAAAAAAAGACGCTTCGCGTCTTAATCTTGGCTGGGCCGGCAGGGATCGAACCTGCGAATGCTGGGACCAAAACCCAGTGCCTTACCACTTGGCGACAGCCCAATCTCCCCTTATTCTACCACAAAACCGCCCTCTACGCAATATATACATTTCCCACCAAAATCTATACATATCAACCAATATGTATACATTTACAATTGACAAAACTATACATATCGCACAATATGTATAGTTTTCTCGCCCTAATGATTGACCACGTGCTACAATAACACCATGACTATCTTCGAAAAAATCATCAACGGGGAAATCCCTTGCTATAAAATCTACGAAGACGAAAAAACTTTTGCCTTCCTCGACATAAACCCAGAAACGACCGGCCACACCCTTGTCGTCCCTAAAACCCCAGTCGACAAACTCTACGACCTCAAAGACGAAGATTATCTCGCCCTCTTTACTACCGTAAAAAAGGTCATGCAACGCATGGAAACCGTCTTTGGCTCTCGCGCTCTTCTTAAAGTTGTCGGAACCGACGTCCCCCACGCCCACGTCCACGTCACCCACCTCGACCCATCTTGGGAATACGGCAAATCCCTCACTCTCTCCCCTGAAGAAATGCAATCTATCGCCGACAGGCTCAAATTCTAATGGACAATCTCTCCCTCCCTATCGAAAAACTCATCCCAGGCGGCCAAGGTCTAGCCACTCTTCCTGACGGCAAAAAAGTTCTTCTCTGGAACGTCCTTGTCGGAGAAATAGTTGCCTCTTTTACTATCACCAAGAAAAAATCCAAATACCTCGAAGGCATCGCCACCTCTTTTATAAAAACTTCCGAACACCGCGTCGCCCCTAAAGACGATTTCTATCTTAGCAACTCTCCTTGGCAAATTTTCTCCTATCCCTACGAGCTTGACCAAAAGTCTAAGCTCGTCCAAGAATCTTTCCGCGAAGAGGGAATCGCCATCCCTGCGCCAGAAGTAAAAACCGACAACAACGAATATTTCTACCGCAACAAAATGGAATATTCTCTCTATTGGAACAACGAAGAAGGAAAAATCGAACTCGGTATCCATGCCCGTGGCACCCATAAAAAACTCCCCGTTCGCTCAAGCAGTCTCGAACGCCCAGAAATCTTCTCCGCCGCAGAAAAAATCGTCCAAGACCTCAATAATCGCGGCGAGGAAGCCCGCAAATACCAAAGCTTGCTCCTACGCTGTTCCGCCGACGGCACCGTTTCTGGCGGCCTCTACATTAATGGTGAACCCCACCCTACTTTTACCCCTCTCTCTGACAAAATCTTAGATAAAACCTACACCTACTCGCCTAACGGCTTTTTCCAAATCAACCTTCCAGTCTACGAACTTGCTCTTGTCGACATCAAATCCGCTATAAACAGCAATAAAATCCTCGACCTCTATTCTGGCGTCGGCACTATCGGCCTTTCCGTCGCCGAAAATAAAGACCTCACCCTTGTCGAATCTAACCAAGCCGCCTTCGGCGAACTACTAAACAACGCAAAACATGGAACGCCTATCCTCGCAAAATCCGAAGACGCCCTCTCTTATATCGAACCAGACGCTTCCGTCATTCTCGACCCACCCCGCGCCGGCTGCGACAAAAAACTCCTCGAACGCCTGCTCGAAGTCACCCCAAACGAAATCATCTACCTCTCCTGCAATCCTTCCACCCAAGCCCGCGACGTTAAAATCCTCTCCGCTAAATATAAAATTTCCAAAGTCACCTCTTATAATTTTTTCCCAAAAACCCCTCATATCGAAAATCTTGTTATTCTCAACAAGCTCTAGCATTGACTTTTTAAGGCGTTTGTGCTATAATGAAAATATAGGTTTTCTCCGCGAAAGCCTAAATTTTTATAGAAAGGAGCATAATTCCTATGCTCGCACAAAATCTATTGTACCTTTCATCCCAAAGAGAAAATATCCCCTATAAAGAATGGGGAGCTCTCGCCGCCACTCTTATCGACTGCTATAATCCGAAAAACAGAACAGCCGACTTCCAGAGAGCAGCAAACCTAATCAAAAAACTGGACGAAATTTTCAGAAATTGCAACCTTCCGACCATCGGAAGCGAAAACAGCGAGGAAGCCTTCAAAGACTTCATAAATTACGTCTTCCAGGACCCCAATAAGAGCCGCGAACTCTTCGCAGCCTAACCCCTCCGCCCCGCACCTGCGGGGCTTTTTCTTTTTTTTGAGAGAATTCGCTTTCTAGAAAATTTGTTTTAAGAGGATTCGCTTCCAAGGAGGAGGATCAGAAAAAGCTTGCTTTTTCTGGACGACGACGCAGGAAAGGAGAATCCTCCCTTGGGCTTTGCCCAAGGTTAATAAAAAATAACCCCCTAAGGGGGTATTTTTTATTTATCGCTTCTGGCGGAAGCGAGAGGATTCGAACCTCCGAAGGTTTTACCCTTACACGATTTCGAGTCGTGCGCCTTCAACCACTCGGCCACGCTTCCACCATCAATCTTATCACAAAATCGCGTTATCTAGTACCCCTACTCGCCAAATACCGCCTTATCATCGGCGTTTTTACTAAATAATTCTTCCACATCCCCTGATAATGCCCCGCCATATCCCCAGTATCGCCATACCCACCAGTCTGCGACTCATACTCATATAACGGCGTCGCAAAATCCCCCGCCTCGACCCAATCTCTCCTTAACCCTGTACTCGTAATCGGCGAAACCGCCTCAACTCCGCCAATCCACGCCCTTCCATTATCATCTCGACAAAAATTCCACTGTGTTTTCCCGTCAATCGACTTATACCCCTCCATTCTCACATTTCCGACCAAATTCGACACCGTCTCAAACTCCGCCACCTCACTCCTAAAATCTGGCATTTGTTCGCTACTCAACTCTAATGTTTCCGGCTCCATTTTCTCCCTTCCTATTCCTCCATATCGAGCCGCCGCCGACCTATTCACTTCCCGATAGAAATCCCCCCTCATCTGTCCAGAACGAATCCCCCTCGAATATTCCTCTTTCGAACTATACCTATAAGCCGTCCCAGCCAACAAAAACGCTGGATTCGTCTTTACATCTTCTACGACCCCCTTACTCTGAATCTTCGCCAACGCCTCTTGCAATTTTAGCGGCAAAGTCAAACTCTCCTCGCTACTCCCTTTTCCATACCACTCAATCCCCGCACTATCTTCACCTTTTACATAATCCGGCAAATACCTCCACGTCCCCTGAGAATTACTCTTATAATATCCTCGAACTTTCACCCCGTCTTTTGTCGGAATATAAGCAATCGCCGCCACTCTCCCATTCGTATCTTCCATAAATACATCAGAAAGACAAATCTGTGTCCCCTCTATACCAACCTCATATTTCGGGCCAACTCCGCTCCTCTCTAAAGTCTCAGGCGTCAATCTATATTCTCGTCCGCCTTGCTGCCAGTTATCGCCCTCAATTCGTGCATTTTGAATTAACGCCTCTCTCATTTCTGGCGCCATTTCCTTCACTCCAACCTCTCTCGCCCTCTCGTTCAGAACTTTCATCTGCTCCCAATATTCTTGCCTTTTCCCATAAATATGCCCCTTAAAATCCTTCATCGCCCCCTCATAAGCTCCGTATTCTATCTCCGACACCTGCCCTCTAACTGCATCTAAAAACCCTCGACTTTTCTCCTCAAAATCAATCGGAGTCGGAAAATCATGCACAAATTTCGCGACATCAACACTATCGACCCTCTGCCAATTACTCGCATCATACCCCGACATATACGCCATAATCCACTTCTCATGCCCGCTCTTACTAATTTCCTCAAACATCTTGTCTTTGCCCTGCGCATTAATCGGGTCTCTAATATTCATTAGCAACCCCCTCTCTTCATCCAGCCCAATCTCGCCATCACCAACTTTTCTCAAAAATTCTTCCTCATATTCCTCGGGCAAATCAACCGACTTTTCCCCCAACATATCATAATCCCCAGTCAAAAGGCACGCCTCTATTTTCTTTTGCTGTCTTCTTCCATTATCTTCTTCTCTCTGAAATTCCATATTCGCAACCGTATCCCACTCGCTCGCTTCGCTCTCACTGGTTCTTACTCCCCGCAACTTTTCCATAAACTTTACCATAATAGAATTATATAATATATTTCCCAACTTAGCTATATATTTTTTCTTTTTTCTGTGGTATAATATATATGTCACGTATTTTTTTACGCGATGCTCATTTAATTTCTAGGTGGATCATTTACTTCATGTAAATATCCACATGCACCCGTAGCTCAGCTGGATAGAGCGTTTGCTTGCGGAGCAAAAGGTCGTAGGTTCGAATCCTGTCGGGTGTACCAAATTATTAAAATAAAAGTTTACTTTTATTTTAATTATTTTACAGCCGAAAAAGGATATTTTATCCTGTCGGGTGTACCAAATCCCTAGAATTAAATCAAAATAACCCCTAAAGGGGTTATTTTTGTTCTTTTCTTTTCTTTTGTGCTACACTTATCTTATGGAAAAGAATGCTACGAAGAAAACCAGTTTCAAACAAAAATCCGAACGTGCAAAAGCCAAACTTCTCTCTACCTATTACGGCAATCCTATTCGTGATATGAAACTCATCGCTATTACCGGCACGACCGGAAAATCGACCGTAGCCCACTTCGTTCACGAAATTCTTCGCGCCGCCGGCCAGCACGCCGCCGTCCTCGCTTCCGACGCCCCGTTTAAAACTTCCGTTCTCCATAAATTCTTCGCCGACGCTTGGAAAGCTGGCGCCAACTACGTCATTGTTACCGCCCCAGCCGACTCTCTTAAGAAAAACGTTTTTTATGGCCTCCCAGTAGAAGTCGCCGCTCTTACCGATTTCGTTCCAGCCTCTTTAAGTGCTCCTACTTCGACCGATTTTCTAAACGATACAACCACTCTTTTCTCTATGAACCCAGAAATTATCGTCCTTAACGAAGACGATGCCTATTTTTCCGATTTCCAAAAATTCTCTGGCAAAAAAGAAACTTTCACCTATGGCACCACCCCAACTTCCACCCTCCATATCGACACTAAACGTCTCTATAAAAAGGGAACTGAAGCCAGCCTCAGTCTTGGCTCCTCTCGCTTCACCGTTGCTAGCTTCCTAGTTGGCGAGCCTATCGTATCTTATATGGCCTGCGCCGCCGCTATCGCAACTTCTCTCCATATTTCTTCCGACGTTATCGCCGAAGGTCTAGCAAATTACCAAAATTAGCACTCAACCCTTGCAAGTGCTAATTTTTGTGCTATATTAGAGAAAGAAAAGGAGCTAATACGTTTTTATGTCACTAAAACCTCTTAAAGATCGCGTCGTTGCGACTAAAGAACAACCTCTAGAAAAAACCAAATCAGGCATTCTCCTCGGCGAAGCCAAAGAAAAACCAGCTTACGCTGTCGTCGAATCTGTCGGCCCTGAAGTAAAATCAATCAAAAAAGGCGACAAAATCATCTATAAAGAATATTCCACTACCGAAGTCGATATCGACAATAAAACCTATCTTATTCTCAACGAAGAAGATATTTTAGCAACTCTATAAAAGGAATAACATGGCAAAAAAAATCTTTTATGAAGCCGAAGCGAGAGAAAAAGTTCTCTCCGGCGCAAAACAACTTTACGACGCAGTTAAAGTCACTTTTGGTCCAAAAGGGAAAAACGTAGTTATCGAAAAATCTTACGGCTCTCCAGTCATCACCCACGACGGAGTCACCGTCGCTGAGGCCGTCGATCTCGGCTCTACCGAAGATAACCTCGGCGAACAAATCGGCGCTAAACTCATCAAAACCGCTGCCGAAAAGCTCAACAAAGTCGCTGGCGACGGCACCACTACCGTCACCGTCCTAACTTATAATATTATCGCCGAAGCTAATAAACTTATCGCCGCCGGCGTAAATCCTATGGAACTCCGCAAGGGAATCGAAACAACTGGCATAGAAATCGCTAAAAATATCGATTCTCTCGCCGAAAAAATCGCTGGCGACGACAAAAAGGTTGCCGAAGTTGCCACCATCTCTGCTGGCGACGAAGAAATCGGTAAACTTATTGCCGAAGTCATCAGCAAAATCGGCAAAGATGGCGTCGTCACCGTCGAGGCTGGCCAAGGTCTAGAAATGGAACAAGAAATTGTCGAAGGTTTCTCCTACGACAAAGGTTTTTCTTCTCCGTTCTTCGTCACCGACGTCAATCGCCAAGAAGCCATTTTTGACAAACCTCTCATTTTAATTACCGACAAAAAAATCTCCTCCGGTAGCGATATTCTCCCAATTCTCGAACAATGCGCAGGAGCTGGCAAAAAAGACCTCGTCATTATCGCCGAAGACGTCGAAGGCGAAGCTCTCTCACTCCTCGTCCTCAACAAACTTAAAGGCGTTTTCAACTCTCTCGTCCTTAAAGCCCCTTCTTTCGGTGATCGCCGCAAAGAAATCATGGAAGATATTGCTATCCTGACCGATGCAACTCTAGTCTCTTCTGATAAGGGACTTAAGCTCGAAGAAGTCGGCATGGAAGTTCTCGGCTCTGCCGCTAAAATCATCGCCACTAAAGACGGAACTACAATCATCAAAGGCGCTGGCTCTAAAGCCGCAGTTGATGCCCGCATTGAACTTATCAACTCCCAAAAGAATCTTGCCACCTCCGATTACGAACGTGAAGAGTTTGCGAAGCGCGCTGCTGCCCTTCTTGGCAAAGTCGCCGTTATTAAAGTTGGTGGTGCCTCAGAAACCGCTATTGACGAAAAGAAATTCCGCGTCGACGACGCAGTCGCGGCCACCAAAGCCGCTCTCGCTGAAGGTATCGTCTCTGGTGGTGGTGTCACTCTTGTTAACCTCGCCGAAAAAATTGATTCTACCGATGCTGGCGCAAAAATCGTCAAAAACGCGCTCAAAGCTCCTTTCCTTCATATCATGGAAAACGCCGGACTAAACGCACCTGCCCTTCTCGCTGAAGTAGAAAAAGCCAAAGCTGGACAGGGAATCGACGTTATGCATCCAGAAAAAGGCCTCATCGACCTTAAAAAATCTGGCATTATCGACCCAGCCCGCGTCACTCGTGAGGCAGTCCAAAACGCTATCTCCATTGCCGCCACTGCTATCACTATGGGCGCCCTTATTTGTGAAGTCCCAGAAAAAGAAACCCCAGCCCAAGACATGGGCGGCGGACTCTACTAAAAAATAACCCCCAAACGGGGGTTATTTTTTTTGTTGATTCTTATTTTTCAATCATTTCTACAATCGAGAACAACGCCTCAGCACGTTTCGCGTCGTCGCTAATTTTCCTTGCAGCCTCAAAAGCCTCTTGGAATGCGCCTTTTTCGCCCATCTCAGCCACTTCCTTACAGATCGCAAACGCTTGCTCAGGATTTATGTTCATATTTTTTAATAGCGGATATAACTCTCTAAGAGCATTCTTCTTTACTTCCTCTAAATCTACGTCGCCTTTTACTTCTTCAGTAGCTGGCATTTCGAATGCTGGAGCGCTCGCTTCTTCTGGAACAACCTCTGGAGTTACCGCCGGAGCCACTTCTGCCACAACTGGCGCCTCATCTACTATATTTTCAACTACAGGCTCAGCCGCAATCGAGTCAGCTGGCATTACTGGTGACGTTACTGGTTGATCGTTCAATTCTGCCGCCACGGCCTCTGCTGGCGTCATAGCTGGAGCCGCAGTAGCCCCACCAAACTCCCCCGCCAATTGTTCGTTTTCTTCGTTCGCATCGCCACTCATTACTGGCGTTACTGGCGCTGCCATTCCACCATCACTAGTCGTGATGTCGTCAATCGCCCTCTGAAGCTCATCATTAGTCATAAGCCCACCTTCCAATTATTATTATCAATTTATAATACTTAAGTTTATTCTAACATATAGCTTGCTAAATACGCAAGAACTTTACAATCTTATCTAAGAGGTCCATTTTCACCTCTTCCATAGGCAATTTAGAACCAAACACATCTACAATTTTTTCGCCTTCATCTTGAGGGAAATAAACCATCACCCTAAGAGCAAACCTCTTTCTCGGAGTTAAAACAATTGCAAAATTTCCTTCCTCCTTCAAAACCCCAAAAGACTTATAATCGTCATACTTATAGAGAGTATTACCCTCAGAAAGCCCTTTATTACTTAACGAATAATGAAGAACTCTCGGCGGCCTAACAGAATAAACAATCAGCGCAGCTACCGATACGACCACTAGAACAATAAAAGTAATAGTTTTCAAAAAAACACCCAATGCAATCAATGCCAGCCCAACAATCGCTAGACCAACATACCATCCAGCATTTTTATCACGCGGAATATACTCTTTCGCGTCCCAGTTGATAATTTCATCAGAAGTCTTCTTAGCCATAATCGTATTGTAGCACATCCAAAGTCTTACAATCAAGTTTTTACAACATTTTACTCTAAGAGGATTCGCTTCCAAGGAGGAGGGAATACTGTACTTTGAGAGGATTCGCAGACCAAGAGAAGAAAATGCTATGTTTTAAGAGGATTCGCTTCCAAGGAGGAGAAAAAAACTGTGCTTTGAGAGGATTCGCAGACCAGGAGGAGCACAAAAGAAAATTTATTTTCTTTTTGCGACGACGCAGTCGAGGAGAATCCTCCCTTGGGCTTTGCCCAAGGGAATTAAAAAATGAGACCTTTAGGTCTCCTTTTTTAATTCTACCTTCTGGCGGAGGGTAGAGGATTCGAACCTCCGCTGCAGGTTTCCCCGCACTAGCGATTTAGCAAACCGCCCCCTTCAGCCACTTGGGTAACCCTCCGTCTTCTCCTATTCTACCACAATTCTCCCAAAATTTTAACTTTTTTCTAAAACATGCTATAATTCTTATAAATATTTAACTGCGAGATTTTTAATGAAAAAACTTACTAAAACCGTTGCCCAAGTTCTAACTGGTATCGGTGCTGCTCTTACCTTAATTGCCGGCAAAGCCATGGCTCTTTCCGTCGACGAAAGCATCGAAGTTGCCCATGTCGAAGGCCTCCCGACCGACCTAACCGCAGTAGTCCAACGTATCTCCGTCACCGCCCTCGGCGTTATCGCCCTAATCTCTATTATCATGCTCATCTACGGCGGCGTCCGCTATATCATCTCTGGCGGCGACAGCAAAAAAGTCACCGACGCTAAAAACACCATCCTTTACGCCATTATCGGTCTTATTATCTGTTTCCTATCTTACGCGATTATTAATTTCGTCATCAAAACCATCACCACCGGCACAACCGTCTAACTTCGGCTTTCTCCCTATCCTATTCACTGCCAAAACAGCAACAACTACATTTTTTGCGCCCGCTTTTTTCATTATTCGCGCCGCCTCTTTCATACTAGCTCCGGTCGTCCACACGTCATCAAAAAGCACATAAACCTTATTACTATCTATTTTTGATTTTTCATTTAACCGATACGCCCTCTTTGCCTGTTCTTTTCGCTCTTTTTCGCTCGCCCCAACCTGCACCGTATCATTTTTCCTCAAAATCGCCCTCTCAAGTCCCCATTTTCGCCCCTTCGCCAACTTTTTCGCAACCACAAAAGTATGGTCGAACCCCCTCTCTCGAATATGCTTATTAATCGTCGGCAGCGGCACCACTACCACCTCCTCCATAAATTGCGGCAATATCTCGTCTAATAATTCCACAAAAACCCCTGCCAACTCTCTCGCCGAATTATATTTATATTCCCCAACCAACTCCCCAATTTCCTCATCACGCCACCCAACCATAAAAGTCAGAAAAGGGAACTGGCATTCCTCGCATTTCCCATTCCTAATTACTTTTTTACAATTCGGACAATAATTGATTTTGTCACCCAAAATGTTATTTTTACAACACGCACAAAACCCGCTCCCCAATTCGCCGCAACCCCTACAGGAAGAAGGGCATACCATATCAAAGACCTTCAAAATAGTTGTATTTTTTACATTAAAAGCCATGTTCTCTATTGATTTTACCTCAGTCTCCCTTTATAATAAAGCTTATAAATAAAAGTGGAGGAAACATGGCTCGTAATAGTGACGAAGACATGCTGATGGAAGATGATATCGCTGCCGTCTTTCTAGACGAAACAAACTCCGTAATGGAGACGGTTCCTGAGGAAGAAGAAATTGCCCAAGAACCAGTCGACGAACCATCAGACGAAGATGATGGGTGGGACAATACAACCGACGATTTTCCAGGCCAGCTCGCCGTAGATGTCTACGAAACTGCTGATCGCCTTGTCGTCAAAGCTCGCACCGCCGGTATCAAAAAATCCGACCTCGAAGTGAGTATTTCCGATAATATCCTAACAATTTCCGGTGTCCTTAGTGGCGGCGAAGACGAACACACTACCCGCTGGCATATCCAAGAATGCTACTGGGGAGAATTCTCTCGCACTATCGCTCTTCCTGTCCAAGTTCGCGAAGACGACGGCAGTGTAAAAGCCGAACTAAAAGACGGTGTCCTAACTATTTCTTTCGAAAAAGAAAAAACCGAGGCCCCAAAGATTATCACTATTCAATAATCTTCTTTCTACAACCTCGCACAAAAAGTCGCTCTATCCGAGCGACTTTTTCGATGCCCCACAAAACAAAAAACGCCCCGAAGGGCGTTTCCTTTTACTTTTTTTACAAAGCACCAATTACAAAGTTGACAATTGCAAAGGCAAGAAGGGAAATAATCAAACCAATAATTCCGTAAAGAATCGTGTCTTTTGCTTTCTTAACTTTAGAAGCATCGCCAGCAGAAGTCGTATAGTTGATACCACCAAGGACAATCATTACAACTGCCAAAATACCAACAATACCAATTACCACGTTAAAGATATTTTTGAAAATGTCCGTCAAACCCGTACCGTTAGTAGGATCGGTGAGGTTATTCGTATACTGATTAACGTTCGTAGTATCTACTGTTGCTGCTGCAAATGTCTTAATTGCGTCTAAAATAGCCATTTTTTATTCCTTATTTTTTAAAGTTACTTTCATTATAACATATTTTTTTAACGTATCAATAATCTATAATGCGTCAACCACAAAATTCGTAATCACCATCGCCAAAATCACCACAACCAAACCAATAATAGAATATAACAGCATCTTTTTTGCTTTACCGACTTTGCCGGCGTCACCATTAGACGTTGTCATTATCACTCCCGCATAAACAATCATCACCACCGCAACCAACCCCGCAATTCCATAAACCACGTTCATCACAT
>DCGC01000028.1 GCA_002315165.1 Candidatus Saccharibacteria bacterium UBA1788
CATATAGCCAGCATGCAAAAATGGGTAATTCGTTTGATAACGAAGATGATTGTCTTGACGACAAGGTTACTGCCGGATATCTCGTGCAAAAGATTTTAGATTGGAACCGTGAAGATATAGGTATTGAAGTGGGCGAGAGAAAGCCTATTAAAATCTATATCAATTCCCCCGGTGGCAGTGTTTATGATGGTTTTCCGATAGTTTCGGCAATAGACGCGAGTAAAACTCCGGTATATACCTATAATATTGGCATGTGGAGCTCAATGGCGTTCTTGATTGGCATTACTGGTCACAAGAGATTTTCGTTGCCGAATATGATGTTCTTGATGCATGATGGCTCGGATTTTATGTATGGAACGAGCGGTAAAGTCCAGGACGAAGCAAAATTTCGTGAGCGTTACGAACGTGAAGTCATAAAAGAGCATATCTTGAAGCATAGCAAAATGACTGATGCCGAATATGAAATTTTGGTGCGTGTTGAGTATTATATGCTACCAAAAGATGCACTCGAACATGGCTTTATTGACGAAATCGTCACAAATGATTTGGACAAAATTTTATAAGGGGGGCAATATTATGCAATCAGAAGTAAGCCGCATCAATGTCTTTTATCCGAAAACCAAAGAGGTCAAGTCGATTGAAATTCGCGACGAGGCAGGAAATTTGAAATATAATTTTTTACTGCGTTTGATTGATGAAGGCGTCGTCGTGAAAGATGATTGGGCTTGGGCTGCTTTGGTGGAAATCGCACGAGCTTATCAGGGCGCTTCGAAACAAATCAAAAAAGGCCAAAAACCTACCACATCAGCAAAATCAGTGCTTGAAGACCTGCGACTTGAGCAGAACGAATTGCACTAACCTCGCAAGAGCGGAGTCTAACTCCGCTCTTTTTCTTTTTATCTTTACTAAGTTGAAAAAATCTGATATAATGGGCGATAATTATGAGTAAAACTGAATTACATCCTAAAGATTATCGCTTTGTTGTTTTTTCTGATGAAGCTGCAAAGTTTTCTTTCTTGACTCGTTCCACAGCCAAGAGCGAAGAAACTATCAAGTGGACCGACGGAAAAGAATATCCGCTCGTAAAGGTACAAATCTCTTCGGCATCTCACCCATTCTTTACTGGTGAAGAGAAGATTATCGATACCGAAGGTCGTGTTGACCGCTTCAAGGCTCGCGCTAAGAAAGCTGAAGCTCTTAAAGCTGCATTGTCAAATAAAGCAAACAAGGCTGCAAAAGAAGCTGCTAAAAAAGCTAAAAAAGAAGAAGCCTAACAAAAATGCCGCCGAGAGGCGGCTTTTTGTTCGTTTTATGGTGGATCTTGCTGGGCTCGAACCAGCGACCTTACGAATGTGAATCGTACGCTCTAGCCAGCTGAGCTAAAGATCCAAATGTATGCTATAATTATAACATGAATTTTGAAAAACTAAAAAGTGAAGCAAAAGAAATAGAAGATTTTTTGGCAAAACCTGACGCATATCAGGATGAAGATTTTGCTGGCAAGTCTAGAAGACTAGCAGAAATTAAAAATATCTTAGATTTAGATAGCCTAATAAAAAAAGAAAAAGCTAATTTAGAAGAAGCAAAAGAGTTATTAAACGACCCGGAATTAGGAGAGATGGCTAGGGGCGATGTGGAAGATTTGACGAAAAAAATTAAGGAAGATGAAGAAAAATTAGAAGAGTTGTTAATTCCGCGAGACCCTGATGATGATAAGCCGGTAATTGTAGAGATTCGAGCTGGTGCTGGCGGCGATGAAGCTTCGTTGTTCGCGGGCGAGCTGTATAGGATGTATCTAAAATATGCAGAGACGCATAATTTGAAGGCCGAGTTGATTTCCCAAAATGAGAACGAAGCGGGCGGGATGAAGGAAGTGATTTTTAGGATGTCCGGGGAGCTTCCTTATGGAAGAATGAAATTTGAAGGTGGAGTGCATAGGGTGCAACGAGTGCCGGTGACGGAGTCGCAAGGCAGGATTCATACATCGACGGCTACGGTGGCAGTTTTACCGGAGGCTAAAGAATCGGAAATTGAAATTAAACCTGAAGATTTAAGAATCGATATTTATCGTTCTGGCGGGCATGGCGGGCAAGGCGTCAATACGACCGATTCGGCGGTGCGCATTACGCATCTTCCGACCGGAATTGTCGTAGCGATGCAAGACGAACGTTCGCAACAACAAAACCGCATTCGTGCGATGACGATTTTGCGTTCGAGGTTAATCGAGAAGAAAAAAGAAGAGGACATGAAAAATGCTTCTGCGGCGAGAAAATCTTTGATTGGGACTGGCGACAGAAGCGAGAAAATTCGTACTTATAATTTTCCACAAGATAGGATTACGGACCATAGGATTCACTATTCACGTTCTAATATTCCAGCTGCGATGAATGGCGAAATTGATGATTTGATTGAGGAGCTAATAAAATATGAACGTGGGCTCGGCGCTCAAGAGTGCTAAAAAAATAATTGATTCTCTAGATGCGGAAGTAATTTTTTTGGAGGTCCTAAAAGAGCAAGACAGAAGTTATTTGGCTGCGCATGAAGATAGAGTTTTGACTGAAGCGGAGGAAATGACTATAAAATGGATGACAAAGAGACGAGAGCAAGGCGAGCCGCTGGCGTATATTATTGGACGTAAGGAGTTTTATGGTAGGAATTTTAGGGTTAATACAAACGTATTGATTCCCCGCCCAGACTCTGAAAATATTATTGATATTGTTAAAAAACTGGATTGCGAAAAAATTATTGATGTGGGGACTGGTAGTGGGTGTCTTGCAATAACTTTGGCACTCGAAAAGCCAAATGCGAGAGTGACGGGCGTAGATATTTCTAAAAAAGCGTTATTTGTGGCGGCGGAAAACATGATAGAGTTGGGTGCGAAGGTGAATTTTTTTGAGTCAGATTTATTGGATGGAGTTGGAGAGGAAAAATTCGATGTGATTGTGGCTAATTTGCCATACGTAGATATTAGCTGGCCATGGAAAAGTAAAGAGCTAGACTGGGAGCCTGGCTTGGCGCTTTATGCTGGCGATCGCGGTTTGGAAATTGTGAAAAAAATGATTCGACAGGCCGAAAATAGGACGAAATATTTAGTATTGGAAGTCGATACGTGCCAGCATGATGAAGTGAAAAAATATGCCGCAAAATATAATTTCCGACATATTGAAACCCAAGGTTTTATCTTGCTTTTTAGTAAAGATTGAAAGCTGGACTGCTAAAACCAATAAGCAAAATTGCGATAACTAAAACGCCAAAAACGATAGGTGGCATGATTTCTTTGGCGATGAATTTATTGTCGTGCTTTTGGACAGAATCAAGGACTTGGGAAATAACAAAGAAAATAATTGGTAGGAAAATTGCGAGTTGGGGGATGACTATTGAGGAGTTGAGAATTGTGAAGTTATAGGTGATAATCCACGAATGGCAGAGCCAAGAGATTTCCGCAAAGACCAAACCGCCAACTAGCGACATAAGTGCTAGACTTTGTTCTCCATTTTGGGCAAGGACATGTCGGCTAGCTCCGTAGCCGATGATAAATTCAATGAGAACGATGAAAATTGAATTTAGCGATGACGAGAGGATAGTGGTTGCAACGGTGCCGAGAAAAATAGCCAGGAGCGCTTGAACTAAGGTGCCGTTAGTAGAAGAAAGTGGCTTGATGAAAATTAACCAGATAGTATAAAAAGCGGCTAGTGCCCAATGAACCAATGTAAAATTAACGCCGGCATAAAAAGTTAAAAGAATACAACTAAAGCCGATGATGAAATCAACTAAATTGGATTTTAGGTTAAGAAAAAGGTAGCGCGGACGAACAGCAAAGGTGCGCCATTTGGAAATAATAACTAAGACAAAGCCAACAATCCAGCTGCCAGTGACGGTTGTGAGTATGATAGAGCCTATGCCGAGTAGGAGATTGAGGAGAATATGAAGAAAAGAACTAAGCGCGTTGCGACTTTTTCTAAAAAAAATGTAATCAGCCATATATTTATATTGTAGCATATTTTTGTGTTACAATTAGAGGAATGGAAAGTTCAAAAACAAAATTCTTATTCTTGAGACAGCATCCAATTCTTAAAGACATACTAAGCTTGTTGGCTTTTGTGGCTTGCGTGGTGATAGGAACATTGATTTTGAATAATTTTATTTTTAAGTCTTATAGCGTGGTGGGACGTAGCATG
>DCGC01000035.1:0-14192 GCA_002315165.1 Candidatus Saccharibacteria bacterium UBA1788
ATGAAACTGGGGGCGTGATTTCGAAGCTAAGCGGGGTTGGCTCTGTACCGGTGGCAACCAGGACGGTTTTTGATTCTCGTTTTTCTTCGTCAATTAAAAGTTCGAAGTGGTCATCGATTTTTTCGATATTAGTGCAAGAACCATAGGAGAGATTGGCGCCAAAAGATTGAGCCTGATTTTTAAGATTTTCAGCAAGTTTAGAGCCAGCACCACTAAAACCTGGGAAGTTTTCAATATCGGCAATTTCGGTTAAAGCTCCACCAAAATTTTTCTTTTCAAAAATTTCAACGCTTAGGCCGCTACGAGAAGCATAGATTGCAGCGGTAAGGGCAGCTGGGCCAGAACCGATAATTGCCAAATCTGTCATTATTGTTGGCTTCCGTAGTAGGCGTACATGAGTTCGGTATAAATTTGGCTAAGTTCATTAGCAAGCGAAGAAAATTCGTCGGAAACTTCGATAGGCATAATGATAAATTTTAGAGGAACATTAGTTCCGTCGTTGCCACATGGATCGTAATCTTCACCATAGGCCAAATCACCAGGGATAGTAACTTCGCGGACTCCACCAATTTTCATACCATTAACACCCATATACCAGCCTTCAATCATGCTTTCAGAGTCGACGATGAGTGGAGCTGAGAGCATAGTTGGGGTGCTAAAATCGTCAAAAGAAGATTCGAAAACTGTCTCGTCCGAGCACCAGCCNNCCAGCCGATATAGTAGGCAGCGTAGCCGGAAGATTCAGAAGTTAGTTCTTCCCCATCGCCAATTTTGAGGTCTTTAGTAACAACCCCGTTACCGTTGGCCGTTTCGGCATTATAGGAAGATACGGCTGAACGATAGTTTTGGAATTCGTCAAAATACAATGAGCTGAATTCTGTCGCAGCGGCGGAATATTCTGTGGATTTTTCACTATATTGCTCTTCGAGGGCAGCTATTTCGGCGTCGCTGTTAGAAGATGATGATGCTGAGCCGGAAAGAACAATAGAAATATAAACCGCAACAGTAGACCCTAAAAGAATTGCCGCAATAATAGCAATAAAGATACGCTGCTTCCAGCTAGTTTTTAGCATTTGTTCGTCCATGATACCTCCAAATTAGACAACTTCCGCACCGAGCGTCTTTGATAATTTATGATTAATTTCTTCCATTATATCAGAGATTTCTTGGGAATCGAGTGTTTTGTTTGGGTTTGAGAAGGAGAGATGGAAGGAAATATTCTTAGTTTTGAGGTTGGATTCAGGTTGATAAATAGAAACTGGTTGAATTGAAGAAATGAGAGATTTAGCGTCTAGAACTTGCATCAGCTCGTGTTGGACGGCGGCAAAGTCAGTATCAGCAGAAACTTTGAGAGTAAGGTCGCGGAAAACGGATGGGAATTTAGAGAACGAAATTTGTTTCGTTTGGTTAGCTGAAGATGATTTAATAGACTCTAAATTCATTTCGAGAACAGCAAGAGACTTTTCAACTTTAAATCGTCTAAGGACGGATTTTTTGATTTCACCAAGATAAGCAACCGGCGTGCCATCAATTGAAACTACGGCTGAGTGGAGGGGTTCGAAGTATGGATGTTTGTCGATAGGAGCGATATCGAGATTAAGGCCAAGCTCTGCAAAAAGTTGGCTGGTAATATTTTTAATAGTATAAAAATCACCAAATAGTGCAACGGCTAAGGAAGTTTTAACGATAGGAACTCCGTCCGCATCGCAGCCAAAATCCTTGCTAGAAATTTGGTTCATCTCGTAGAGAGTAAAATCATTGTGACCGGATTTGAAGTTGTCTCGCATTTTTTCGATTAGGCTTGGGACGATTGAAGAGCGGAAACATTGTAATTCTGGAGAAATTGAGTTAACAATTTTATAGACGTTTTCAGTATCTAGGTTTGCGCGACTTAATAAATCTTCACTAACAAAAGAATACGACAAAACTTCGTTGGCGCCGAGTCGGTCGGAAAGGATTGTGCGAATTTTGTTTTTTAGAACGAGAGTGTCATCAACTTTGGATTCAATAAATGGTCGAGTTGGAAAATCGAGAGGGATGTTGTCGTAGCCAAGCAGGCGCCCGACTTCTTCAACAATGTCTTCCTTGATAAAAATATCGGTGCGCCATGATGGGGCGACAATAGCAATCTCGTCGTCTTGGAGCTCGGCAAATTTACCTAGGCTGAGTTTTGGCGTGTGGCCAATTTTTGGAGCATAAACGGAAAAATTAACGTTTTCGAGAGTTTTGACGATAGTCTGAATAGAGTAGTCGGAGCCTAATAAACTGTTGATTTCTTTAGTGGAAATTTTGATAATATTCAGTTTACCTGGAGCTGGATAGCAATCAGCAACGACTTCTGGAGTAGCATCAAGTCGACGAATCGCTTCACGGAGAACTGGAGAAGTTTGTTCAGCTGGCTGGCCTTTAGTAAAGCGCGTAATGGCTTCGGAAAATATACCGTGCTCCATTTGGGTTTTGCGGAGATTGTAAAGCGAAAATGTGGCGGATTCAAGAATAATTTTCTTAGTAGAAGCATCAATTTCCGTGTTAGCTCCACCCATTGCACCGGCCAGCGCAACTGGAACATTATTGGAAGTGATCAGGATGTCGGTTGGAACACATTTGATAGTTTTACCGTCAAGAAGCTGGAGCTCTTCATCGTTGTTAGCTAGACGAACGATAATTTGCGGAATTTTGGCGCCGCCGACTGACGCAAACTTATCATAGTCAAAAGCATGAAGTGGTTGTCCAGTTTCGAGCATAATAATATTAGTTAAATCAACGATTGGAGAAACTGGACGCATGCCGGCCTTAAAAAGAAAGATGTCGGATTTTTGAAGGTATTTACTTTTTTCTTGTAGTTTAGAAGCGTCGAGAACTGCGCACGAATAGCGAGGACAAATCTCGCTATCTTTAATTTCGATTTTGAGGTTGTCGGAATTTTTATTAGATACGCCAAGAAATAGATATTCCGGATTGGTAAATTCTTCGCCTAGAATACCAGCAACTTCACGCGCAAAACCAACAAGACCAAAACAGTCTGGACGGTGCGTGAGGGATTTGTTTTCTATGTCTAGAATAATATCGTTGAGGTCGAAAATTTCTGCGAAAGAATCTCCTGGTTTAGCGTCTTTAGGGTTGATTTCCAAAATGCCTTCATGGTCAGGCCAAAAATCTAATTCATCAGCAGCCGCCAACATGCCATTAGATTCAAATCCTCGAAGTTTTTTAGAGCCGAGCTTAAAATTTTCGTTACCAAAAGTAGACGGAACGATTACTCCAGGCGCAAGCCAAACTGCGAGCATGCCGCGATGAACATTAGGTGCGCCACAAACAACCTGAATCAATTCTTTTGTTCCGGCGTCAATTTGGCAAAGAGAAAGATGGGTGCCGGCAATTTTTTCACATTCGGCAACTTTAACAATTTTGATATTTTTATATTTTTCGGAAAGATCAATAGTCCCCTCGATCTCAACAAGACGAGAGCCGATAAGAGTGAGAAGTTCGGAAACAGGAACCTTCATATTAACATATTGCTTAAGAGCGTTGAGTGAGATTTTCATTAAAATTCCTCCAAGAAATCAAGTTTGCCAGATTCGAAATAACGGATATCGTTTAATTTATACTTCATCATTACTAGACGTTCAATTCCGCCGCCCCAAGCGAAGCCTTTATATTTTGTGGGGTCGATACCAGCGGCTTTGAGGACGTTTGGGTGAATCATGCCGCCGCCAAGAAGCTCAAGCCAACCATCACCTTTACCGCCAAGAGATTTTGGCTTTTCGATAAGAATTTCTAAGGACGGCTCAGTAAATGGGAAATATCCTGGTTGAGTTTTTATACGAAGTTTTTCGCCATAATAGACTTCGAAGAAATGTTTTAACACGCCTAACATTTGACCGAGCGTGGCTGTTTTTGAAACAAAAACGCCTTCGCATTGGTAGAAAGTATGTTCGTGAGTAGCGTCTACGTCTTCATTGCGAAAAACACGGCCCGGAATAACGACGGCAATATTGCCACCGTTTTCAAGATCTTTTTTATATTTTTTGAGGGCACGATGCTGCATGGTTGAGGTGTGAGCCGGAGGAATAAAACCCTCTTCCGTACGGAAGGTATCGTAGCCATCACGAGCCGGGTGGCCTTTTGAAAAGTTAAGACTGTCGAACATATGGAATTCGTCGTCTAGCTGGCGTGATTCTATGACGTTAAATCCCATGTGAGAATAGATGTCGATAATTTTATCAATTTCGGCAGATAGCGGGTGTTTGGTGCCAAATTTTTGAGTTTTATATTCGGCGTTGACGGGAAAAGGAGCGGTTAGGTCGATTTTGGTTATGTCGGCACTTTCGGCAGCCGCTTCAACTTCGGCAATTTGTTTAAGTAGCGCTTGCTTTTTTTTATTAATTTCTTCACCAAAAGTTTTTCTATCTTCTGGCGGCAAAGTTTTGATCTTGGCATATTCGGCGCCAAGAAGTTTTAGTTGTTTCTTTAACTCTTCGACAGTCATAGTATATATATTATAGCACTATTTGATAATAAGTGAAAAAATGATATAATATAAATTGCTGCAATATTGTACTTTAAAAGGAGTGGTTTACGTGAAAAGATATCGACATATTTTTATTGCAAATCCGGAAGCCGGCAGAAAATCGTGTTTGAGAGAAATATCCGAATTCGTAATACGCCTACAGGAGCTTGGAATTGAAGCATATTTATTTACGCCAGATTCGAAGAATGACTGTAAAGCGCAGGCAAAGAAAGCCACTGATGAAACATCCGACGAAAATGTTAGACCGACGCTTATTTATGCGTGCGGCGGAGATGGAACTCTAAATGATATTTTAAATGGCGTTATGATGAGCGATTATCATGAAAATGTGGCAATTACTCACGTGCCAAAGGGCTCCGGAAATGACTTTATAAAACAATTTTCTCGTCCTGAATCTTTTGCGTTTGAGAACTTTATTGAAGAAGAACTAGTCATTCAAAAGATAGATATGATGAAAGTTAATCGAGATTTTTGTCTAAATATCGTTTCTTTTGGACTTGATGCGCGAATTGGAACTGGCGTTGGCAAATTTCGGGGGATTTTGTCTGGCAAGGCGGCCTATGGTGCAAGTGTGGTGGCTAATCTTTTGAAACCATTGTCGAGAAAAATGACGGTTCGGGCTTCTGGTAGAGCATACATCGCAAAAGAAATGACGATGGTCTGCATCTGCAATGGAGGATGGTACGGAGGATCTTTCCATCCGATGCCTGATGCGGATATTCAGGATGGTTGGCTCGATGTGTTGGTCGTAAAAAAGATTAGCAGAGCGCAAGCCGCAACATTTCTTTCTGCCTATAAAAAAGGCCAGTATCAAAAATTCCCAAAACTTATCGATTATTTTCGTACGAAGAGATTGGAGGTCGCAACTGCAGCATGCGAGCCAATAAATCTCGACGGAGAACTTTCGATAAAGAAGTGCTCTTATGTTAGCGTGGTTCCGAATGGAATAAACTTCTTTGCACCAAAAAGTGCCTGGTAAAGGCAAAAATGTCCTAATTCGTTAGGGCATTTTTTAAATCAAAACTATGCAGACTAGTGCAACAACCGCAAGGGCGATTAAGATAAACCATACCCAGCTGAATTTGCCGGTTTTTTCTAAATCCTTAATGTATTCTGAATTTTCTGCAAAATCTTTGTCAACAGACTCAGAAGTCTCCTGAAGGCGAGCACGCAAATCCGCGTTGATTTTCTCTGTTAATTTTGCGTTTTCGTCGGTGTCCTTCGTGACCATAATACCCATTATTTGTTTTCCTTTTATGATTACTTTACTATTACAATTGTATCATATCTGTGCTACAATACTGACAATAATACTTAAGGAGGTTCAAAATGGCATCAACAAAGCCAAAAAAGAACGCGGCCAAAACCAAAGCCAAGGCTCCAGCAGTAAAATCAAAAACTACTGCAAAGTCTGCGAAAGCTACTGAGAAACCAGCTGTCAAGGCCGTAGAAAAGAAGGTGGAAAAGGTGGAACAAAAGGTCGTCAAAAAAGCAGAAACAAAAGGCTTCGGCGCAATCGTCAAAGATTTTTTTGCTAAAAAATGTGATCCAAAAGAAAATATTTTGACTGTTTTTCGCAACAAAAATATTTATGCTGCGATTATTGCTGAATTACTCGGCACGATGATTCTTGCTATCGTCTTATTGACTTTGGGAGTTTATCAGCCTTTGTATATTTTCTTCATCGTAATCGCTATTACGCTAGTAATGTTCAAATTGTCTGGATCGAATTTTAATCCTTTGATTACAGTCGGTATGATGGCTAGCCGTCGCATCTCCGCAATTCGTGGCGTGCTTTATATTTTGGCACAAATCGTCGGTGCGTGGTTGGGCTTAATTATCGTCAATGCTTTCCGCGTTGCTGGCGGCGAAGCTGCAGATTTGCCAGTAATGACTGGGCTTACAACCGATACGTTCTGGACGATTTCATTGCTTGAATTGTTCGGTGCAGTAATTATCGGTTTCTTCTTTGCAAAAGCACAACAATATCGCCGCAGTAGCTTGACGTTTGCAGTTGCAGTCGCTGGCGGAACAATGATTGCATTTGTAGTTGTTTATTTAATTTCTTATAGTTATTTTAATTTAACAAATAACTTTATGATGAACCCAGCAATCGCTTTGATGTATCAAATCTTGCCTTCTAGTGGTGACACTTTTGGCACATTGCTTGGCGAAATGGCAATTGCATTATTAGCTTATGTCGTATTCCCAATGGTTGGTGGAGTTGTAGGTTTTTATCTTTCTGATATTACCGCAAAACTCAACGATGAAGATTTGAAAATGTAAGACCGTCTAGAAAGAGCGCCCCGCACGGGGCGCTCTTTTGTGTTAGAATAGGTATATGCTAAAAAAGAAAAATCTTATTGATGCTGGTATTTTGATTGGTATGTCGCTTGTGTTGACTTGGTTTTTGGAATATCGTTATTTCATAAACAACGCAGGCGAGGCATGGAACTTCGCATTCGAAAGACCTGCCGTATTTTTCTTTAATGCTTGGCTGATGCTGTTAATGCTGATTGTCATTACCAGCATCACTAGAAGGCCCTGGTGGAGTATCGGTGGACTAACGGTAGTTATTTTGGTTGCCAGCTATGTGAATATTAACAAAATGATTATGCGCGGGACCCCACTGTTGCCAGAAGATTTGCAACTAGCGACAGAAGCTGCAGAACTAACTCAATTCGTAGATATATGGAGTTTAATAAGACTCATTATCGCTGCGATTTTGACCTTGATTCTATTCGGTTTTATAAGTTGTCTTTATGAAAAGAAATTAAAAGAAGAAAAAAGAAATAAAGCGATATTGCCAAGAATTATAACGCTAGCAACAACGTGTATAGTATTTTTCTTGTCGACAAATTTTATTATTCACAATGATGGCTCGAGGTATGAGCGCGTTGATTGGCTAGATACTACGTTGACGGCTTGGAATCAGGCGCGTAATTATGACGAGAACGGTTTTATTGTTGGTTTTTTATATAACCTAGGTAAATTTAAACTAAAGGAGCCCGAGTCGTATAGCGAAGAAAAAATACAAGAAATAAAAAATACTTACAATGAAATTGAAGAGCAAAAAAACGCAAACAAGTTAGCGCTTGCCGATCAGGACTATAATATCATTATTGTATTGAACGAATCGTTTTTCGATCCGTCCATAATTGAGGATTATTATCCGCATACTGGCGGAGATATAACTCCAACATTACACAGTGTGATGCAAAAATATCCGAGCGGATATATGTATACATTGGATTATGGTGGTGGGACTGCGAATATCGAATTCGAAACACTAACTGGACTGACAAATTATTGGATAAACACAGTACCGTATACTAATTTGATTCCGAAGGCCGGGAATATTCTGTCGGTTGCCAGCCTAGCAAAAGATAACGGTTATCAGACCGTAGCCATTCATCCGTATAATGGAGGAATGTATAAAAGAAATATTTCGTTAAAACATGAAGGTTTTGATACTTTTATAACTGAAAACGAAATGAACTATAAAGACCACGAAGGAGATTCTGAATATATTAATGACCGTTCCGCTTATCAAGAAGTTTTGAAAGTTATTAATGATTCAGACAAAAAACAATTCGTTACGCTTATCACGATGCAGAATCATACACCATACAATGAAGAAACTTATACCGAGCATAATTTTAAATTGACTGATTTTGGCGACGAAGAACGACAGGCAGAAATCGAAACCTATTATCAAAGTCTATATTATTCCGATAAATATCTTGGCGAGTTTATTAATGCCCTAGATGCGTCGGACGAAAAAACTGTTGTTTTGTTCTTTGGCGACCATAGCGCTGGCCTATTTCACGAATTAAACGATAGTCCAGACACTAGCCATGCGTTTTCTCTTTCGAGAACAACTCCGTATTTTATTTATAACAATTTCGATGATAATACTATAAGCTCGAAGTTGCCATACACGACGCCGAATTGTTTATCGAATACGTTGTTGAATACATTGGGAGTAAAAAAGACTGCTCTATATTATATGCTTGATGATGTTTGTGCAGAGCAACCAATTTTAGTGCAGACTTATTTCGGCGATGAATCGCCAGAATATACGCCACTACTAGAATCGTATGAGCTAGTTACTTACGATATTGTTGGTGGTAAAAAATATTGGATGGATTAGTTTTTCGGAAAAAGTGGGGTTGCTGGGGGTGTGATTTTTTCGCTAGAGAAAATGTCGTCAATTTTAGCAGCAACGTCAGGAAGGAACGGATTTAATTCGTAATTGGCATGAAGAAGTTTATCGGCAAACATAGTGAGGGCCTGGGTTAATTTTTCGGTTTCGCCGTTTTTAGCCAATTCCCACGGTTTAGCTTCATTGATGGCTTTATTGAGATCTTGAATGTGAGACCAAGCATGTTCTATTGCATGATTGAAATTCATTTCATTCATCGCCTCTACATATGCTGGGGAAAAATTATTGTCTTTTTTATGGTAGGCGATATTATTTTTGGAAATTAAAGTAGTCAGGCGTTGAACGAGGTTGCCTAAATCATTGGCGAGTTCGTTATTATATGCATTATTGAATTTTTCCCATGTAAAATCAGAATCCATGAAGGTGTCGGCGTGGCGCAAAAAATAATAACGAAAAGCATCGCGCCCGTGCGCGTCGAGGACTTCAATTGGATCAACAACGTTGCCAATTGACTTGGACATTTTTTGGCCATCGGCCAAGATGTAGCCATGGGAATGGAGAGTTTTTGGCAATGGCAGACCGAGACCTAGAAGCATTGCAGGCCAGATAATTGCATGGAAACGTAAGATGTCTTTGCCAACAAATTCAACCGATGCTGGCCACCATTCTGAAATGTCCTGCTCTGGATAGCCAAGAACCGTAATATAGTTCGACAAAGCGTCGAGCCAAACATACATAACTTGGGAGTCGTCGCCCGGAACTGGAATGCCCCAGCTGAGATTTTTTCTTGGTCGAGAAATTGAAACGTCAGGAGAATCGTTGAGCAGGTTAATAATTTCTTTAGCACGAAATTCTGGAAGGATTTTCATCTCTCCGGATTCAATAGCTGAACGGATTTTTTCCTTAAAATCCGATATGCGAAGATAGTAGTTTTTTTCGGAAAGGCGTTGGTATGGTTTTTGGTGGTCAGGACATATGCCGTTATTTTCGGAATATTCTTTTTCAGTTACAAAATTTTCGCAGCCTTCACAATACCAACCTTCATAAGAATCAGAATAAATATGGTTGGAAAGTTTCTGCCAAATCATTTGACAACGGCGCTCGTGATCCTTGTCGGTCGTGCGAATAAAATCAGTCGGCTCGACGCCTAGTCTTTCAATGAAATCCCTGAATTTTTGAGAATTCTCATTGACATAATCGTTCACATCGAGACCAGAAGCTTCGGCCTTAGCAAAGACTTTATTGCCATGTTCGTCAGTCCCGGCTTGGAACCTGACTTCGTCGCCAGACATTTTGTGGTAACGAGAATAAACATCGGACAGCAGATAGTCCATCGCGTGCCCAATATGAGGGGTACCATTAACATAAGGGATAGCCGTTGTAATATAAATCTTTGACATAAGATTATTTTACAATAAAAACTATCCCTTTGCAATGCGTGGATTATTGCGCAAGAAGCATATAGGCGATTGCGCCCAAAACAAGTAGTAGCGCAATAACCAAAGCAATAACGACAACTCCTGAGCTTTTCTTTTTTGGAGCAGAGGCAGGTTGTTGACTGGCAGGAGAAGCTTCGACTGGGGTCTGATCTTGAGCTGGTTGCTCGACTGATAGTGGTTGTTCGGCGGCCATTTCAGGCTCTGGCGCAACAGCGGAATCGGTAAATGGAGCTGGTTCTATGGAAGGAGTTTCTTCTGGAGCTGGAGCAACTTCGGCGACTGGTTCATTAGTGCCAAAAGGATTGCCGGATGGTTTTTCTGCGGCGACTGGTTCTTCTTCGATGGCTGGCTCTTCTGGAGCCATAGAAGCGGCTGGAGATGCAGGGTCAACTTGCGGAGCATCTATTACGGGCTCAGTAGCGTCATCGGTGACACCATTGTCGACTAGATTTGCAGAAGATTCAACTGCGGCGTTTACCTCAGCAGCGGCAGCCTCTAGATCTGGCACGACTGGGGTTGGGTTGGCATTGGTATTTTCGTCAGGATTCATTTAATCCTCCATTTAGATTTGGTTATTATGCTAGGTATATTTTATCGCTTATGGATAAAATTATCAAGCTTTTCCCAGTCTTTAAGAGTGAGATCGGAAGGACGAGCGTTCGTGTCAATATTATTTTTCGTAAAGAAATTTAGGATATCTTCGCGCGGAAGTTTGAAACCGAAAGAAAGGTTGGCGGAAAGTTTTTTTCTTGGTGAACTAAAGCCAATTTTGACAGTATTAAGGACCGTCTCTGGAACTAGAGATTCTAATCTTGGTTCTAGGACAATGACTTCACTATCGACTTTTGGTGGAGGCGTAAAAAGATCCTTTTTGACAACTGGACCAAGCGAGGCTTTAGCGTAATTTTGGACAGACAACGACAAAACGGTATGGTTCCCTTCTGTCGCGACGATACGATCCGCAACCTCTTTTTGAATTAGCAAAACAATACGGCGTGGTCGGTTTGTAGCAGAAATGAGCTTAAAGATAATCGGCGAAGTAATATAGTATGGGATATTTCCAGCAACGACATAAGGTTCGTTGATTAAACTTAAATCAAACTTAAGAAAATCTTCGTTGTGGATGATGAGGTTTTTGCCTGGAAATGATTTTGGAAGATTATCGGCAAGGTTCTTATCAAACTCAACAGCTTCGACTTTTGGAAAACGGCGCAAAAGAGAGCTAGTTAGTGTTCCTAAACCTGGACCAATTTCTAGACAAAAATCTGTAGTTGGGCGATTAGAATCTAAGTCGGTTTCGGCTGCAAGATCAGCGATTTCATCAAGAATGAAGCGGTCTTTTAGCCAATGTTGTCCAAGTGATTTGTTATTTTTCATATTGATATTTTATCTCCCATTCTTTTTAGTCCAGTCCGTAGCAATATCAAATTGTTCTGGATTTTTAGTTGCAAACGATCCGGTATCGTAAACTTTACCAAGACCCAAAGAGGTTTCAACAACAGAACATAGTGGATACAAATCAAGATTAGCAGCCACAATGACGTATCCTTCTGAGTCAATTTTAACTCCGTCTTCGCGAACGTTATAAGTTCCGTCACCACAACCGTCTTTTAGTCGATATTGCATAACAAGACTCATATCTAAATCATAGTAGGTTTCTTGACGTTCTATTATCGTTCCGTCGGATTTGGTTACAGTGTAACGGTTGCGCCCTTTTGATGCAGTGAGTGGTGTTTGTGGAATAAATTCAACTCCAACACGGACAACACGAGCGACTGGCTCGCGGATTATAGTTTCAGAGACAAGCTCGCGAGAAACTTCTTTACCGTCAACTCGTTGAATATTATAGACAAGACGTTTTGACCCGACTTCACCATACTGCTCTACGATGGTTTCTCCGGTAGCAATGGTATAATCTTTGATGATTTGTTCGGAAAAAGCAATTTCTTCGTCTATCGTCAAAGTAGCTCCATCGCCACGAGTAATTTGATAAACGGCAGCAGCACCAGTTTCCAGAAAGTTTGAATTTGGGATTAGATTAATTTCGTCGCCATCATAAATTATAAATCCAGCTTCGGCCGCAATAGCTTCAGGGTCATAGCTAGACGTCATGGTGCGAGTCGTGGACGAACCGTCTATAACTATGGCTGGATGCGCACGGTAGACGTTGATGAAAAAATTGTCAGCGTTAATTACGGAATCGAGTTTTGGCTCGACCGAATCATATTCGCTCAGAATAACACCAACAAGGTTAATGGCCTCGGCAACGGTAGTCGCGGAAGTCTTAATGGTGCGCTTAAAGCCAGCATCATAAATCGTAACATAGTGGAGCTCCGACGATTCGGCTAGATTATCTTCTTCGCTCTCGGCAGAAGCTCGAAAAACATTGCTAAGAGCTAAGCCTAGCGATAGTAATAAGAAAAAACTAGCAAAAAATGTGATGCGAAATTTTTTGATAGAGAATAATTTCATCTCTATTAGATTATACCATATTAGGCGATAATCTCATCGATAATGCCATAGGCCTTAGCCTCTTCAGCAGACATCCAATTGTCACGATCCATATCTTTTTCGACCTGTTCGATTTTTTTGCCGGTGTTTTTGGCAAAAATTTCAGCGAGACGTTTTTTGAGGAAAATACCTTCCTTGAGCATGATTTCCTGATCGGTGATTTTACCTTCCGTGCCAGAAGACGGTTGATGAATCATAATGCGTGCATTTGGCAAGGCGAAGCGTTTACCTTTTGCGCCACAAGATAGCAGCATAGCACCCATCGAAGCTTGGAGCCCGATGCCAATTGTCTCAACTTCTGGTTCGATATAATTCATAGTATCAATAATTGCGAGCCCGTCATAAACGCTGCCACCTGGAGAATTGATATAGAGTTTGATTGGCTTTTTAGGATCTTCGTGCGCTAAATAAAGAAGCTGTGCAACGACAAGGTTAGCGGTATGCGAGTTCACATCTTCGCCAAGAAAAATGATACGATCTTCAAGAAGTCTAGAATAAATATCGTATGCACGTTCGCCGCGATTGGTTTCTTCAATAATGGTTGGAACTAAATAATTTTTTGGTTTCATATTTTCCTTTCTTATATTTTTGCCGGTTCGGCATTAGAGTTTATCGCTTGTTCAAGCCGTTCTCCATATAAAATATTATTATTATATTGCTCGACGGCGTCATTATAACTAACAATTGTTTGGTTGATGAGATTGTATTTAATGGACAATTGATTATATGCTGCTAGTAATTCTTTGCGTCTAGTTGTGAAAGTTTTTTCGTTAAAACATCCTGCCGTTTTTGCGCAATTATTAAAAGTTTCAACCGCAGAAATATAGTTAGAATATTCAACGGCGTACTCGGATGATAGTTTTTCTAGGTCGTCTTTAATTGAAACTATTTTTGCGTAAAGGTTGTCATTTTTTTTATTTATGGCTGTAAATACTTCTACGTATGAATTATAAAAATCAACAACTGCAGTTTGGTCATTAAAATATTGTCGGTAATGCGTCGATAGACTTTCGGGGAGATTTTTAACTTCAGTGCCAACACGAGCGTAAAGTTCGCTTGAGAAATCGGCTTCTGGGTATTCGGCTAGAATATCACAAAGCAAATCACAATTTTCTTGATATGTTTTTTCTAAATCATTAATCAAGGCTGATTTTTCAACATTAGAAAGTCGATACCATACCGCATGTAAAAGTTCGTGGGCTGCCGTTGATTCTATGATGCCATCGAGTTCTTGAGTTTGGACTTTGTATATAAAAATACGATCATCGTCATAGCAGCCCAGAACTGCAGTATTAATATCGTGGCTAGAGCAATGCTCGTTAAATTCTATACTCGAATCTAATGACGGGCTGGTAGCGCGAAAAATTGTTGTAGCTTTAGAGGTTAGGCCTAGATTATTTTCTATGCCGATAAGTTCCGCGCTCGGAGTAAAGCGTAGCGCTTTGATTTTGTCGCGAATTAATGATTCGTTGAGAAAAGCGACCGTAGCACAAAGAATCAAAATAGCAAATGCGAGGTAGGTAAGATTCTTTTTTTGTGGTTTTTT
>DCGC01000035.1:14218-14606 GCA_002315165.1 Candidatus Saccharibacteria bacterium UBA1788
TTACTCATTTTCTATTACTAATTTTAAATGGTTTTTAGCAAGATGGATTGTCGCTATTTGTCCTTTGGAAATTTTACCATTAATAATCGCTTCGGAAATAAGCGATTCAAGATTATCCTCGATAGCTCGACGAAGTGGGCGTGCGCCGTTTTTAGAATCATAGCCGGTTTTTATGAGCCAATTTTTAACTTCTGGAGAAATCTTGAGGCCAAGATTTTTAGTGGCAAGACGTTTGCGTAAATCTTCGATTAAATTGTCAAAAATCTTTTCTACATTTTTACGAGAAAGCGCATGAAAAACTAAAATTGCGTCAAGACGATTAATAAGTTCTGGGCGCATGGCCTTTTTTAGGGCCTTCATAGCTGCGGATTTGCTTTCTTCGTATTCT
>DCGC01000035.1:14612-18299 GCA_002315165.1 Candidatus Saccharibacteria bacterium UBA1788
GCGAGTTCGTCTTTTTCTTTTTTGGTTTTGGCGGAAAAGCCAAGTTCGGAAGCGCGGTTCATGTCGCTAGCTCCAAGGTTGGATGTAAGGATAACGATAGTGTTGTTAAACTTAACTTTGTTACCTTGACCATCAGTTAAAACTCCGTCTTCAAGAATTTGGAGTAGGATATTAAATACGTCGGGGTGGGCTTTTTCGATTTCGTCAAAAAGGACGACGGAATATGGATGGCGGCGAATTGCTTCGGTAAGTTTACCGCCGTCATCGTAACCTATGTAACCAGCAGGAGCGCCAACAAGTTGCGAAACGTTATGTTTTTCGCCAAACTCAGACATATCAATTTTAATCAAAGCATTTTCTCCGCCGAAAACCTCACGAGCAACAACGCGGGCTAATTCGGTTTTGCCGACTCCAGTTGGTCCCATGAATAGGAAGCTACCGATTGGGCGATTTGGATTTGCGATACCAGAACGGCCGCGGCGGATAGCCTTCGCGACTTTTTCGATAGCCTCGTCTTGACCGATGATTGATTTTTTTAGATGGGATTCGAGATTGGAAAGTAACTCCATTTCGCTGCCATGTACTTTAGAGACCGGGATGCCGGTTTTAAGCGAAATAGCCGTAGCGAGATTTTCTTCGGTTAAGGTCGGAGTTTCGTTTTTCTTGGCTCCAGATTTTTCAAGTTTTTTGATTTCTTTTTCAAGTTGCGCCAGTTGGGTTTTATAGTTAGCGGCTTTTTCGTAATCTTCATTTTCGGCAGCTATTTCGATTTTTTCTTCAAGAGTAGACTTTTCGATTTTGAGTTTTTTATATTGTCCGCCACCTTTTTTGTCTGCAGAAACTTTTGCGAGAGCGGACGCTTCGTCGATAATATCGATAACTTTGTCCGGCATGAAACGGTCGTTAATATAACGATTGGACATAGTAATTGCAGATTCAATAATCGAATCGGGGATTTTAACTCCGTGATGCTGCTCGTAGTGAGACTTAATTCCTTTAAGGATACGGAGCGTGACAACACTGCTTGGCTCGTTGACAACTACGGTTTGGAAACGACGCGAGAGGGCTTTGTCTTTTTCGATATTCTTGCGATATTCATCAAAAGTGGTAGCTCCGATAAGATGGATACTGCCGCGAGCGAGAGCCGGCTTGAGGATATTGGCAGCGTCCATAGAACCTTCAGAAGAGCCAGCTCCAGATAGAAGATGAAGCTCATCGATAAATAAAATTACTGATTCGTCAGAAACCGCTTCGTCAATAATCCCCTTAATGCGTTCTTCGAACTCACCTCGAAATTTAGTGCCGGCAACCACGGACGACAGGTCGACCTGAAAAAGACGTTTCCCGATGAGATTGGACGGAACTTCGTTTTTAACGATACGAGTCGCTAAACCTTCGACGATGGCAGTTTTTCCAACTCCAGCTTCACCAATAAGCACTGGGTTAGATTTAGTGCGGCGGCACAGGACAGTAATGGTGCGCTCGATTTCTTGGTCGCGACCGATGACGGTATCTAATTTTCCCTGCTTTGCCATCTCGGTAAGGTCTTCGCCGTAACGAGAAAGATATTTTAGTCGAGTTTTATCTTTTACGTATTTTTCTTTTTCTTTGCGGTTTTTAGCTACCTCGGCTTGTTTTTCGGCGAGAGTTTCAATAGTAGAAGCGATGCCGTCCAAATCAACTTTCATGCCGGTCAAAATAAGAGCGGCGCGAGAATTTGGTTGATTAAGAATCGCATAGAGGAGATGTTCGGTACCAATAATATCGATACCTTGTTCGTGGATAAAATTGGACGCCATGCGTAAGGTAAGGATGACGGCTTCAGAAAGCGACATCATGGCCATTTGAGCGCCAGAGACTTCAACGGCGACTTGGTTAAGCGTTTTTTCGACAGAATTAAGATCGACGCCTTCTTCGATAAGTAGACGTGCGCCAGTCGAAGTGTCTTGAGAGAGAATTCCGAGAAGGAGATGCTCTGTCCCCATATAGCCATTGTTGTAACGTTTGCTATAATAATCGGCTTTTTGGAGTGCAAAACGAGCGTTCTCGGAAAGGTGATTCATGATTTCAGTAAATTCATCTTGCATATATTATAGTATAAGCAAAAAATTAGCACTGTCAAGACGAGAGTGCTAATTATAGATAGAAAAAATCCCCCTAAAAGCGGGGGATTCATTCAAAGAGCATGAGGGTGATAGATTAGCAGGAACTGACAATCTGCTGAGAGACGGCAACATCAATAATGCCATCTTCCGATTTATGAACATAGACTATGCAGTCGTCTACGCCTACAAAACCAACCCTGACTTCTTCTGAAAAGTTTGTGCGCACAATAATATTATTGCGTGCGCCGACGGAAAAGTCGTCGGTCAAAAATTGCTTGTTAGTTTGATAATCTTCTGCTAGTTCGCGTACGCGCTGACTTTCGGAAAGTTTAACGATAGTAATTACGATACGATCTTCAATTTCTGTAGCGATTACTGCCGAATCTTCTATGCCAGTTGCGTGGAGTTTGATGCCGCCAATTGCATAAAATAAACTGCGACGACAATCGGTTCTGTCAATTTTACCTTTACCTAGGCTGACATTTTTGTGATTTGGAGTCATGACATCGTCACTGACCGCATACAAAGATTTGAGCGTCCCGCAATCGTGCCAGATAAATGCACCGACAGCGAGCCTGAGTTCTTGGAAGCTTTGCATAAGTTTGTCCGTACTAAGCTCCGAATCTGGCAAGTCATTATAGGCTTGCAAGATAGTGTCTGCATGCCAAACGTTAATGCCGGTATTGCAAGCCGAGTTGTCATCGCGCATGAGCTGATTCGCTCGCTCTTCATTGGGTTTTTCGACGAAACCTTTGACTTGGTAAGTAGCCTTTTCCGCCATGTCGTTTTCTTCTTCGTTGGGGTCATAAAGGGCATGACCACAACCTTTGACCGTAACTAAGTCGCTCACTTTTACGCCAACAATGACGGCTGGACGCCAGTTTTTGCGCATAGAGGCATCAATAGCGCTGATAATAGTTTCTCGAAAATTATCATCGGCGACGATAAATTGATCGGCCGGCGTGTTGACGATAGTAGCATCGCCATCGATTTTTTTGATAAACTGTGCGGCCTTAACCATTGCGCCAGCATAGCCAAAATGGGGATTGATTTCGTAGATATTTTGAGAAATCACGCCAATGGAAGCTGTTTGAGCGGTGGCAAGTTTGGTTTGGTTGGGGTTGGTCGTAATAACTACGACATGATTTGGTTTGATGCCGAGTTTAAGAAACCTCTTAATAGTCGCCTGAATAAACGTGTTATCGTTGTCTAGATGGCAAAATTGTTTAGGGCAGGCGTTGTGGCTCAATGGAAAGAGTCTCGTTCCCTGGCCCCCGGCGATTACCGCCAACCAGACGTGTTCTAACTGCTTGCTTTTCATAAGAAAAAAGCCCTCCTTTTTAATGTGCTTTCCGATAAACGGAATTTATTTTCCCCTTTTCAAGACGGGAGCTTTTTATATTATCATGATTTTGATAAAAAATCAATAGTATACGTGCAAGCAAAAAAAGAACCCTTGCGGGTTCTTTTTTGTGTAAAGCTATATTATTTAATAACTTTAGTGATGACGCCGGAGCCGACAGTCTTGCCGCCCTCGCGGATAGCAAAGCGGTCGTTGTTGTTCATAGCGACTGGAGCCAAC
>DCGC01000030.1:0-4293 GCA_002315165.1 Candidatus Saccharibacteria bacterium UBA1788
ATTTCTAGATTGTTTGAATTTGCTGGGGCAGATGTAGTAAGAGCGAACTTTGGTGGGGACGTTGGGCTACATGTCGCAAAAACGATGTATGTGTTGATGAAAAAGGGAACGACCGATTTTACGATTGAGGACATTGCGCAGTGTTATGTTGAGGGGACAAGATTGTATGAGGAGAATGAAGAAGCGCATGCGGAAATTGTGAAATTGAATAAAGAAATTTATCAGATTGCCGAGGGAGGTGAGCGAGAGGGGGAGCTGGCAGAAAAATATTGGAAGGGTAGGGAACTTTCTTATAAATATTTTGAAGATTTTTATGCAAAAATCGGAGTGAAATTTGATAAATACTATCCAGAATCGACAGTGGCGGGGCGAGGGCTAAGAGAAGTAGAGCATGGGCTTGCGCAGGGCGTGTATGAAATGAGCGATGGCGCGGTGGTATATCGTGGCGAGAAAGTGGGGCTACATACAAGGGTGTTTATTAATAAAGAGGGGCTACCGACGTATGAAGCGAAAGATGTGGGATTGATTTTTACGAAGTGGGATGACTATCAGTTTGATAAGTCGGTGGTAATTACTGGTAATGATATTATTGATTATATGAAGGTGGTTTTAAGTTCGGTGGGGGAAATGAACGCGGAGCTACCAAAAAGGACGGCGCACCTGACGCACGGGCAGGTGAAGTTGCCTGGTAATGAGAAAATGTCGAGTAGAAAAGGGAACTTTTTGAAGGCGGTGGACACGATAGATATGGTGCAGAATGAGTTGGGCGGCGAGAAGGCTGATTTTCGTGTGGTGATGGCGGCGATAAAATATGCGTTTTTGAAGTATAAGGTGGGCGGTAATATAATTTTTGACCCGAAAGAAAGCGTGGCGATGACGGGTAATTCGGGCGTATATATATTATATAGCGCGGTTAGAAGTAAAAAAATTATTGATAAATGTACAAAAGATGGTGACGGGGCGTTTGCTTTGAATAAATTTGAGAGAAATTTGTGTAAAAAAATGGTCCAGTATAGCGATGCCTTAGGCGAAGCAGTGCGAGAGATGGCGCCATATAAGATTTGTAATTATTTATATGAGTTAGCGCAGGGGTTCTCTAGATTTTATGAGAATTGTCAGGTAGCTGGTAGCGACGAAGAAGTTCAGAGGAAAAAATTTGTTCAGGTTTATGCAAAAATTATGGAGCATGGGTTGGGGCTTTTGGGGATAGAGATTCCAGAGGAGATGTAGGGATGCGAGCTCTGGTTTTTGGCGGATCCTGTCTATTTGGCGGGTCCTGTCTGAACAGAAAATTCTGACAGTGGACTTCTGACTTCTCAACGTCATACACTGGCACGCCGGCAGAACCGTCTCTAACGAGACGAACCTGTCGGGTGCGTCAGGAATATACGTTGAGAAGCTCAGAAATCTGGTCTATACTGTCAGAATTTTCTGTTCAGCCACCCGCCAGCCAAAATCCCCCTCAAAGCAGTTACGAACCATCCGCAAAAATGGTTCGCTGTCTTGCCTGCTAGAAAATTGCGGAGCTCGGCTCCGCGCTTGAAACGCTAGGCATCTCTATTTCCCGCTCCGGCAACAATTATTTCTCTAATGCAGATACTGCTCTTTTGATGGCTCCGCTTGGGTTTGCCCGTGCTGGCCTCTACGGTTACAATAATGGTAGTCTGTACTATCAGTCGTCAGGCGGCTACTACTGGTCACACCGTATCAGCTCATCGGCGGATTCTTACGACCTGCTCTTCCTTTCCGGCTACGTCTACCCTCAGGATATCTACAGTCGCGGCCGCGGGTTCTCGGTTCGTTGCCTTGCCCGTTAGCTAGGACGATGTGTTATAATATTGATATGAAAAAAGCGAAATTACTTTGGGTTGATTTGGAAATGACTGGGCTTTGTCCGGAAAAAGATCGAATCTTAGAAGTGGCGGCGATTGCGACTGATTGGAAATTTGAGAAGTTGGCGGAATATACGGCCGTAGTGAAAGTGCCGGAAAAGTTGATGAAAAAGAGAATGGTAGGGGAGTTTTGGGAAAAAAATAGTGAGAGCCGAGATGGATTGATGGCGCAGAATAAAGACGGAAAAGCAGTCAAGGAAGTTGAGAGGGAATTATTAGGATTTTTGGACAAGTATTTTGGCAAGGAAGTGATTTTAGCGGGGAACTCGATTCATCAGGATAGGAAGTTTATTGATAGGGAAATGCCAGAGTTAAGTAAGAGATTACATTATAGAATGTTTGATGTGAGTGCTTGGAAGGTTTATTTCGAGGGGGCAAAAGATAAGAAATTCACAAAGCGCGATATGCATAGAGCGCTAGACGATATTAATGGTTCAATTGAGGAGATAAAATGGTATTTGACGTTTATGAAGTAGGGGGAATTGGGGATTTTTCCAAAAAAGAAGAAAAAGAAAGAACACTTTTTTTGGTAGATGAAAAAGTTTTTTTAGTCGTTAATAAAAATACGATTGAGGTGAGAACTGATTTGAAGTTGGGAAAGTTGTTGCGCGAAAAATACGAGAGTGTGATGGAGAGTCGCTATTTTGGGCGTGGGGGAATAGAAATTGTAATGAGTGGGCAAATTGAGCTTGGCGAAGTCTATGATTTAGTCAGGCTAAGTTATAATATGACGGCTCAGGCTACTTCTTTTTAAGGGAATCGCGAATTTCTCGGAGAAGGAGGACGGTTTCGTCCTCTTTTTTTGCTTCGATTTTTTTGGCGGCGTCTTCTTCTTTTTTATGAAGTTTTTCAGCGCGTTCGCGGGCATCATTTAGAATGCGAATAATGACAAAGACGCAAAAGGCAACAAGGAGAAAATTGATGAGACTTTGGAGAAAATTGCCATAGGCGATAGTGGCTTTATCACCTGTGCCAAAGAAATTTTTAATAGTGAAGGACAGTTTGGTAAAATCCAGACCACCAACGACAAGGGAGAGAATTGGCATAAGAATATCGTCAACTAGAGAAGTGACGATTGCGGTGAAAGCTCCGCCGATGATAACGCCGACGGCAAGATCCATGACATTGCCGCGATTGATAAATTTTTTGAATTCACCGAAAAAGACATCAAGTTTTTTCGTTTTTTTCTTGAGAGATTCTTTGTCCATGATGAGATTATAGCATTATTTTGTTTCGGAGAACTCGTCAAAGTTAGGATAGAGGGTTTTAAGGCTTTCGTAAGAGGTGTTGATAAAGGTTTTTAGGTTTTCGTTGGAAGTTTCGGAGTAGAGTTCAGATTCGAGGGAGAGAAGAAGGGAGATTTGGAGAGCGAATTCGCGGGCGTAGGTGCGGTCGAGGATGCCGTTAAGCTTGCCAGATTCGAGGGAATAATTAAGAGAGTTGGAGAGAGTAGTTTCGGATTCGAGGATTTTTGAGGAAGGTTTTTCGGGTTTAAGACCTTTGGCTTCGAGTTCGGGGGTGAGATTGAGGGTGATTGACTCAAGGACGCTAGAAAGTGAGGAGCCGGCAGAGCGAAGGTTAGAGGATTTGACGTGTTTAGTATAGGCGTCTACTGATGTAGTAAGATTAGTGGCGCGAAGGTTAAGGGTTTCAAGTAGGTCGTTTTCGCTAGTGGAATTGTTTTTAATGAGACCAAAGATAATGATAAAAATTGCGAGAGCAGCGGCGGCGATAAGACCGATTCTAAGCGGCTTAGAAGAGAAGAGGGAAGAGGACGTTGGTTTGGTTTTGGTTTCGGAAGAGATTTTGTTGAGATAGTCCATACTGTTCATGTTATTAGTATATAACATTTTTAGGTTTTTAGGTGTGATATACTGAAGATATGAACGATGCGAAGGAGGAGATAAAATCAAGGTTGCCGATTGAAGATGTGGTGGGGCAGTATATTGAACTGAAAAGAGTCGGTCGAACATTAAAGGGGAGTTCGCCTTGGGGCGTAGATAAGACGCCTTCGTTTATGGTGTCGCCAGAAAAAAATATTTGGCATGATTTTTCTGCGAATAAGGGGGGAGATGTTTTTACTTTTGTTATGGAGGTGGAGGGGATTAGTTTTAGGGAAGCATTGGAAAAATTAGCGGCGCAGGCGGGAGTGAATTTGGAAAAATATCGTGGTGGTGACGGTGCAATACATAAGAAAAAAGCGCGCGCGAAGGAAGCGTTGGAACTTGCGACGAAATATTATCAATTTTGTTTGTCCAAAAATCAAAAGGTGTGTGAATACGTTTTTTATAAACGTAACATGAATAAGGCAACGGTCAAAGAATTTAGGGTAGGTTATTCGCCGAATAGTGGAAAAATTTTAACGGAGTTTTTAAAAAGTCGTGGCTATACGACGGCAGAG
>DCGC01000030.1:4311-6481 GCA_002315165.1 Candidatus Saccharibacteria bacterium UBA1788
CAGAGATGGAGGACGCTGGATTATTAAATAGGTTTGGCGGAGATATGTTTAGGGGGCGGATGATGGTGCCGTTTATTGATACGACGGGTAATGTGATTGGTTTTACGGCGAGAGTTTTAGATAAGTCGGAGCCAAAATATTTGAACACATCGGAAACGATTTTGTTCAATAAGGGGCGATATATTTTTGGACTATATCAGGCTAAGGAAGCAATTAGGAAAAACGGTTTTGTTGTGATTGTTGAAGGAAATATGGATGTGATTTCTTCGCATCAGGCAGGCGTGAAAGAAACGGTCGCAACCAGTGGAACGGCGATGACAGAAATGCACTTAAAACAGCTTTCGCGACTGACGAACGATATTAGGTTGGCTTATGATGGAGATGAGGCTGGAGTGAAAGCGACAGAGCGAGCGATTATGATGGCTGGAGATCTTGGAATAAATTTGTCGGTGATTTCTGATTATCATGGGGCGAAAGATCCAGATGAGTTGATTCAGAAGGGGGAAGAACTTTGGAGAGAGGCAGTAAGAAATACTCGACCGGCGGTGGAATGGCTGCTCGATAAGTATGAAGAGAGGGTGGATATGATGAGCGTGTTTGGTAAGAAGGAGTATTCGGACATTGCATTGAAGATTTTGAAATATGTGCATGATGATATCGAGAGGGCGCAATACGAACAACTGGTGGCAAGGCGGCTAGATGTTTCGGTTGAGGATTTGAGGAAAAAGAAAGAAAGTTTGGATAAAAAATTGGAAAAGCAAGGAAGCGAGGGGGCGAAGAAAAAAGCGAAGACGCAGATGCAAAATGAACGAGCAAGAGTAGTAGAAAATAGTTTGTTGGCAATTTTAGTTTGTGGGGAAATTGAGAATGAGACTGGGTTGGCGATGCCGGAAGACCAGACTAGGATAACTGAGCTTGAAATGATTTTTGAGGAAAGGTATGGGAAGTGGAGCAAGAAAGAGTTGAGGGAGGAGATTAAGGTTTTGATGGTTGAATATGACAAGGAAGTGGCGAAGGCGGAACGCCAGAAGCTGATGGACGAGTTAAGTCGGGAAGATGGAGGGGTTGATGATGAGACGGAAAAAGAAATTTTGAGAAAAGTACAAGCTTTGCAAGAAGGTGGTAGAGCTTGATTTTTAGGATAAAATTTATTATATTATAAGACAATGAACCAAGACAAAGAAGAATTAGAGCCGAATTTAACTGATCTTGAGGACGAAGAAGAGCTTTCGGACGAAGATCTTGAGATTACGGCAGACAATGTAGATGTTTTTGCTGACGATTCCGTCAGGCTTTATTTGCGTGAAATTGGTAAAATTCCGCTACTTTCGCAAGACGAAGAGCAGGAATTGGCACAAAAAGTAGTCGAAGGCGATAAAAAAGCCAAAGACAAAATGGTAGAGGCGAACATGAGATTGGTCGTTTCGATTGCGAAGCGTTATTCGGGACGCGGTTTAGACTTATTGGATTTGATTCAAGAGGGAAATACCGGTCTTTTGCGTGCTGTCGAAAAATTTGACCCAGAAAAAGGGTTTAAGTTTTCGACTTATGCGACATGGTGGATTCGTCAGGCGATTACGCGTGCGATTGCTGATCAGGCGAGGACGATTCGTATTCCGGTACATATGGTAGAGACAATTAACAAAGTTCTTCGAACGACGAGGAAGTTGACCCAAGAGCTTAATCGCGAGCCGACTACGGAAGAAATCGCAAAAGAGCTAGATATGGAAGCCGATAAAATTGAGTATGTGATGAGGATTAAACAAGACATTGCTTCGCTTGATGCTTCGGTTGGGCGCGACGGTGATGATGAAGATTCGGTGTTAGGCGATTTCGTGGAAGATGAAGAACGAGCTTCGCCAGAAGATTCAGCAGCGACACAAATTCTAAAAGAACAACTTGCAGCGATTATTTCTACGCTTTCCGAGAGGGAGCAAAAAATCGTGCGTATGCGTTTTGGAATTGGCGGGGAGAGGTCACATACGCTTGAAGAGGTTGGTGCGGAATTTTCTGTTACTAGGGAACGTATTCGTCAGATTGAGGCTAAGGCGCTTTCTAAGTTGCGTAAGCATAAAGATACGAAAAAATTGCACGAATACCTAAAATAAGGAGGATTATGAAAAAGATGATGATTTTAGTTGCGGGGCTACTAGCTAGCGCAGGCATGATT
>DCGC01000036.1:0-2508 GCA_002315165.1 Candidatus Saccharibacteria bacterium UBA1788
GCCCGAGCTTTTGCTACTAGATGAGCCGTTTAGTGCGCTTGGCGGCGTTTTAGCGCGTCGGCCTGTTTTTTAGCCGTAGAGGTAATTTCCGCATGACGAACAGCGGAAGGACGGCGGACGTATTTACGGTTGAGCGTGGTTGAACGAGCAACGCGGCGGTGAGTATCGGAGCTTAGATGGTGCTCGTTAGAAACTGATTCAGAATTAGTCATAGAATATATTACCTCGCGTTGTTACTTATTTTTATATTAACATTAAGCATAATGAAAAAGCAAGAGCTATTTTAGAGTGAAATTTGGTAAGTCTTTATGTTATAATATGGATACTATGGAAGATCTTCAAAAGAAGAAAAAACAACAATTTATAAGAGTTGTTTTGACTGAGATATTAATGGCAATGTCGGTACTTTGTTTAACGGCTTTTTTGACGTTGTTGGTATTGGGTTATAGCATTGGTGATGGGTGGAAGATTGAACGTTCTGGGTTGGTGCAGATAAACTCGACTCCAACTGGAGCTGTAGTGACGATAGATGGCGAGGAAGAGTTATTGACGAGAACAAATTTGAGTAAATCATATTCTAGCGGACTACACAAAGTTGTGCTTTCTAAGGACGGTTATGATACTTGGGAAAAAGAAATTAATGTTACCGAAGGATATTATTATAGATTGAAATATCCTAGATTATTCCTAACCGAAAAAACAGATAGAGTAATTGGTGATTTAAGCAAATATAATATTTTGGCAAAATCTCCAAATAATAATTCCCTTTTAGCGCTAGATAGAACGGAAGGCCTGAAATTTAGCCTGATTAATTTGAACGGCGAAAAAATGACAATAACTTCCGTGGATGGCACGAGTATATTCAGGGGCGGTAAAGAGGCTGCGATAGAATTTTACGAATGGAGCGCGAGTGGAGAAAAAGTTTTAGTACGTTCGAGCTATGACGAAAAAGTTGAGTGGGTGTTGGTGGATTTGAAAAATATAGAAGAGACAGTTAATCTGACGACAACTTTTGGGGTGGATTTTGAGAAAATTCGGTTCGAAAACGGCTCGGCGAGCAGAGTTCTGGCTATTATTGACGGCAATTTGCGAGAAATAAACATCGGAGAAAATGAATTATCGAAAGTTTTGGTTGCTGGGGTGAGCGATTTTACAAATAATGGCGAAGAAATAATTTATTTAACGAAAGCTAATGAGGAAGGCGAGAGGCGAGTTGGGGTTTATAAGGAAGGTGAAAAATCTGGAACAAAGTTATATACGGTAAAAAATCCAAAAGCGGTGGTGAAGATGGCGGTGGGGACGTATTATGAAGATGACTTTTTAGGGATTGCCGTTGATGATGAAATGATGATTTACCAAGGAACGTTGCCTTCTTATGGGGAGTCTGCAAAGCAGATGAGTTTAGTGATTGAGAAACAATTAGATTTCGTGGTGCAGGAAATGAAAATAAAAGGTGATGGCGAACTGATTTTTGCGAGAAATGGTGCGAAGGTGGCAGTGATGGACGCAGAAGCTTTTGATGTGATTAGTTATGAAATGGAAGACGAAAATGCAAAATGGTTGGACGATTTTATGCTTTATAGTGTTAAGGGTGGAAACATTACTGTTTGGGATTTTGATGGTATTAATAAGAGGGTGTTGGTAGAGACGAATGCTGCTATACAAAACAACGTAATGATGACTGGCAATGGTAAATGGCTGTATTATTTGGACGCCGAGAGCCAGTTAGTAGCAGTAAAAATCGGATAAAATTGCGGAGCTTGGCTCTGCGCTTCAAACAAAAATCACCCCTGTTGGGGTGATTTTTTAGTAGAGCGGTCAAGCTTTAGAATACTTTAACAAGTAATTCACCACCGAGGCGAAGTTTCTTAGCTTCGCTGCCGGTCATAATTCCCTTTGAAGTGGAAATGAGGACCATACCACGACCAGATTTGATCTTTGGGATTTCTTCGGCGGCAACGTAGACGCGGCGGCCTGGTTTAGAGACCTTTTCGATGGCGTTGATACGAGGAGCAACACCAGCGGCGTTGATGACGACACGGAGATAATCACGTGGTTTGGCTGATTCGATAGTAAATCCGTCGAGATAATTGGCTTTGACCAAAGTTTCGACAACGGCAACCTTTAGCTTTGAGGTAGGAACACGAATTTCTGTCTTCCCAACCATAATAGCATTGCGGATGCGGGTGAGTAAATCAGCGATTTGATCTGTTGATTGTAGTGACATATTCTTCCTTTCTCCTACCAGCTACTCTTAGTTACACCAGGGATTTCTCCCTTGCTTGCTTTTTCGCGGAAGGTAATACGGCTCATGCCGAAACGGCGCATATAGCCACGTGGGCGGCCATCGAGCATGTCGCGGTTTTTCAAACGAGTTTTAGAACTATTGCGTGGAAGCTTTTGAAGACCTTCGAGGTCACCAGCGGCTTTGAGCGCAGCACGTTTGTCTTTATATTGTTCGTACATTTTTGCACGTTTTTCGTCGCGAAGGACAGCAGATTTTTTAGC
>DCGC01000036.1:2515-3429 GCA_002315165.1 Candidatus Saccharibacteria bacterium UBA1788
GCCATACTACTTATTCTCCTTCTCGAACGGCATACCGAAGAGTTCTAACAACTTCGTACTCCCTTCTTTTGAACCATTTTTGATGATGAAAGTAATTTCTAAGCCATGGAGAACGGAAGAGTCTTCGAAAGTGATTTCTGGGAAGACAGTTTGTTCTTTTAGACCGAGGCTGTAATTACCTTGTTTATCGAAAGAATTGCGAGGAACGCCGTGGAAATCACGAACGTGAGGAAGGGCGATATTGATAAGGCGATCTACGAATTCGTACATTTTATCGTTACGAAGAGTGGTGAGATAGCCGACAGGTGCGCCCATTCCCTTGCGGATTTTGAAGGTTGCGATAGACTTTTTAGCTAGGCGAGAAGTCGTAGCTTGGCCGGTGATTTTGGAAAGAGTAAGCTCGACGGTTTCGGTGAAGCGTTTGTCTTCGCGTTTTTTACCAACACCACAAGAAACAATGACTTTTTCTAGTTTTGGAAGTTGGTTAATATTCTCGAGGTTAAGCTCTTTTTGAAGATTTTTAGCTTCTTTAGAATAGAGCTCTTTGAGGCGTGGAATATATTTTTCGCTCATTATTTGTCTCCTTTCTTAGTAGCTTTTTTAGCTTCAGCAGCTTTTTCGAGTTTAAGGTTGGAAAGATCGATGCCGACATGAATATCTTTTTTGCCACCGCGTGGGTTGAATTGGGTAGCGCGAAGATGGCGGGTGATATTTCCGATGCCTTCAATCATAGCTTTTTGGTTTTCGCGGTCAACTTTGACGATTTTGCCGGATTTACCTTTGTTGCTACCAGCGATAATCTTGACGGTGTCGCCAGTTTTCAGTGATTTTGCCATATTAGAGTACCTCCGGAGCTAAGCTGATAATCTTGTTAAATCCAAGATCGCGAAGTTCGCGAGGAACTGGACCAAAGA
>DCGC01000036.1:3479-3914 GCA_002315165.1 Candidatus Saccharibacteria bacterium UBA1788
ACGGCGGCATTGTCGTCGAAACGGATGGTTGAACCATCTGGGCGGCGAATTTGCTGGCGAGTGCGGACGATGACGGCACGGACAACGGCTTTTTTCTTAATGTTGCCGGTTGGAGAAGCGTCTTTGACGCTACAGGTGACGATATCGCCAACATGAGCGTAGCGGGCGCGGGTGCCGCCGAGAACGCGGATAACTCCAAGCTCTTTGGCGCCACTGTTGTCAGCAACCTTTAACCTTGTTTCTTGTTGAATCATTATTTCTCTCCTTCAGAAGCTACTTCAGTAACTTCTTCTTTCAATTCGACTGTGCCGTGAGAACGTTCGAGAACCTTGACAAGCGTGTAAGCTTTGGTTTTAGAAAGTGGACGGCAAGCGGCGATTTCGACCTTGTCACCCGTGTGGGCTTCATTTTTTTCGTCGTGAGCAGTGTATTTAC
>DCGC01000036.1:3925-7425 GCA_002315165.1 Candidatus Saccharibacteria bacterium UBA1788
ATTTACGAGTTTTCGTGTATTGTTTGCGATAAAGTGGGTGCGTTTCGCGGTTCGTGATGGAGACAGTAATGGTCTTATCACGCTTATCTGAGGAAACAATCCCTTGTAATGTGTGAGCCATGATTATAACTCCTCCTTTTTAATGATTTTACAACGAACTGGGAGTTTGTGGCTGGCGAGACGAAGAGCTTCTTTAGCTTGGTCTTCGGTAACTTCAGCGATTTCAAACATAACAGTACCAGCTTTAACTTTTGCGACAAAGAACTGTGGTTCACCTTTACCAGAACCCATTTTTACATCAAGAGGTTTCTTGGTGACTGGGGTATGCGGGAAGATGCGAATCCAGATCTTGCCACCACGCTTAATGTAGCGGGTAATAGCTTGACGGGCAGCTTCGATTTGGCGACCGTTAATGCGTTCATTGTCGAGAGACATAAGTCCGTAATCACCAAAAGCGACGGTGTTACAACGAGTCGCAACGCCAGTGTTTTTACCTTTGCGAACTTTGCGATGTGCGGTTTTACGTGGAACTAAAATTGCCATATTATTTCTCCCCCTTGTAAATCCAAACTTTTACGCCAACGATACCAGCGATAGTTGGAGCATGGTGGCAATGGAAGTCAATGTCAGCACGAAGAGTATGAAGAGGAACTGAACCCTCGATGAACTTTTCGCGGCGGGACATTTCTGCGCCGTTGAGACGGCCAGCAACTTCGATACGAATACCTTTAGCGCCAGCATTCATGGTGCTTTGGCAAGCCATTTTGACGGCACGGCGGAAATTCATACGTTTGCCAAGTTGGAAACCAATGTTTTCGGCAACAAGTTTGGCGTTTAGCTCTGGTTTTTTGACTTCTTCGACATTAATGCGAATTGGACCGGAAACGAATTTCTCGAGGTCTTTTTTGAGCTCATTAATGCCTGCGCCTTGCTTGCCGATGACGGCACCAGCTTTGGCGGTGAGGATGGTGATCGTAGTTAGGTTTGTGCTACGTTCGATACCAATCCTAGCAATGGTTGGGCGAGATTTGAAACGGTTTTCAATAGTCTCGCGAATCTTAACATCTTCAATCAACCAATGACGAAAGTCTGATTTTTTGGTAAACCATTTTGAAGACCAGTCTTTGCTGACTTGGAGACGATAAGAAATTGGATTAACTTTCTGACCCATTACTTATTCTCCTTTTTAGCAGCTTCTTTTGGCTCTTCAGCTTTGGCTGCTTTCTTTTCTTTTTCTTCTCCAGCAACTTCGACAAAGATGTTTGAAGAAATCTTTTCGAATGGGAGGGCGCGACCACGAGAAGCAGGAACGTAGCGGCGGATGCGAGTTCCAGCGGTGACGGAAATGCGAGCAATGCGAATGGTCTTTGGGTCAATAGAGACACCAGAGTTCAAAAGATTTGCATTGGCAGATTCGATAGCTTTGAGAACTGCGCGAGCGGCACGACGTGGGGTGTGCTCGAGGATAACAACTGCATCGGCGACGTAGCGATCACGAACCAAGCTAGCAACAATGCTGGCTTTGCGTGGTTGACTATCGACACCTTTAATGTAAGCGTGTGCAAAGTGAGTATTCATAATTATTTACCTGCCTTTGCTGCTTCAGCGGCTTTCTTACCGCCATGGCGTTTAAATTTGCGGGTAGGAGCAAACTCGCCGAGTTTGTGACCGACCATGTTTTCGCTAACGAAAACTGGAACATGGGTTTTGCCATTGTGGACGGCAATAGTGCGGCCAACCATTTCTGGGGAAATCGTTGAGCAGCGAGCCCAAGTTTTAATTACGGTACGGTCTTCAGCGGAGAGAGCTTTGATTTTCTTTTCTAGCTTGTAGTCCACGAAAGGACCTTTTTTCAAACTACGAGACATAATTACCTCTTTCCTTCGTGACGACTACGCACGATCATTTTATTAGTTTTCTTGTTATGGCGAGTACGATAGCCAAGGGTGAGCTGGCCCCAAGGAGTGCGAGGAGCTTTGCCGGAACCGTGACGACCGCCGTCACCACCACCATGAGGGTGATCACAAGCATTCATAACAACACCACGAACGGTTGGGCGGATACCTTTACGGCGGCGACGACCAGCAGCACCAATCTTAATGTTTTGGTGTTGGACGTTACCGACGGTACCGATAGATGCGGAGCAGCTAGCGAGGACTTTGCGAACTTCGCCAGAAGGCATTTTAAGGGTGGCATAGCCGTTTTCTTTTGCCATAAGTTGGGCGGAAGAACCAGCAGCGCGAACCATTTGAGCACCGCGACCCGGGGTGATTTCGATGGCATAAACCATCGTACCGACAGGAATCATTTCTAGAGTCATGCGGTTGGAAGTTTCGACAGCGATTTCGTCGCCAGTTTCGAAAGTTGAACCTTTTTGCATGTTGGTGTCGGCGATGACATAGTAATAAGTACCGTTTTGGTCTTTGACGCGAGCGATGCGCGCGCTACGATTTGGATCGTATTCGATTTCTTCGACGGTAAGTTTCAAACCTTTTGGAAGGTTGTGGGTCAAAATGCGGTAATGGCGTTTGACACCGCCACCACGATGGCGAACAGTGATGCGGCCTTGGTTGTTTTTGCCGGCATTTTGTTTTTTAGCTTTGGTCAAAGATTTCAAAGGTTTTTTGGTCGTGATTTGATCAAAATCCTGAGTGGTTTTTTGACGCTGAGCTGGAGTAGTTGGGCGATAGGCTTTAATACTCATTATTTATTCTCCTTAGCGGCATTCTTGTCGGCTTTGGCGACTTTTTTAGTCGTTTTAGCTTCCTTTGCGTCGCTTTTTACAGCTTTATCAGCTTTCTTTTCTTCTTTCTTCTCTTCAGGTTCTTCAAATACGCGAATCTTGTCGCCTTCTTTTAATGTGACGTAGGCGAGTTTGTGGTCACGACGGAAAGTCGTGCCTGGATAAGCGTGTTTGCCTTTAGAGAATTTAGTCTTTTTGCCCTTGCGGATAAGAACACGAACATCGGTAACGGTGACGTTGAATTCTTTTGCGATTTTTTGAGCGATTTCTTGTTTAGAATCTTTTGGATTCATGAAGAAAGCATAGGTGCGATCTTTTTGGGCAAAATAGGTTTTTTCGGTAGCGCGAGGTTCAATCATTATTTTTCCTCCTTGCCAATTAACCAGTTTTCGACAGCTTCAAGAGCAGCTTTGCTAAAGACGATGGCGTCGGCGTTCATAATGTCGAAAACGTTGAGGTAGGTTGCGCGAACAACTTTCAAGTTGGCGATATTATTGGTTGAACGAAGAACTTCTGGAGTTTTTTCGTTGCAAACAGCGAGGACGTTTTTGTCTGCAAGTTTAAGGTCATTTAGAACTTTAATTGCATCTTTGGTCTTGCCGGTAAGTTTAATGTCTTTATCGAGAACGATAACAGCTTTGTCAGCGTTTTTAAGGCTGAGGGCTTGCATGATAGCAACTTTCTTTGAAGTTTTAGAAAGTTTTTTGGTGAAGTTTTCGTTGCCAGTGCGGCCGAAAGCGACACCACCATGGCGCCA
>DCGC01000036.1:7500-11878 GCA_002315165.1 Candidatus Saccharibacteria bacterium UBA1788
GTTTCCATGGTTTTTTACCACCGCCGCGGACTTCGCCACGCTTAAGGGTTTTAGCGTGAGAGCTACGAGAGTTTGCGAGGTAGGCGTCGTAAGCAACCTTGATGAGTTCGTGGTTGGTTACTTCGAGGTTGAAAATATCTTTATTTAGATCAGCCATATTATTCCTTTCCCTCGACAGTTACGATACCTTTTTTCGGACCAGGGACAGCGCCTTTGAGACCGAGAAGGTTATTAGCGACGTCGATATAAGCGACGACGAGATTTTGGACGGTAACTTGGTCATGACCCATACGACCTGGCATGCGTTTGCCTTTCCAGACTTTTTGTGGGTACATAGAGCCGATAGAACCGACTTTGCGGATATCGCCTTTGAAACCGTGGGTATTACGAGATTCGTTGAAGTTCCAGCGTTTGACGGTACCAGCAAAACCTTTACCTTTGCTAGTGCCGGTAACAGAAACTTTGTCGCCGATTTTGAAGCTTTCGACGGTGAAAACGTCGCCAAGCTTAAACTCAGGAGCTGATTCTGTGCGGAATTCCTTAAGAACCTTAGGATTGATATTTTCTCCAGCCTTTTTTGCGTGACCGGAAACCGACTTGCTCAGATTCTTACCCTGACCGTAACCAAGCTGTACAGCGTTATAACCATCGGTTTCGACGGTTTTAATCTGAGTCACTGTAGCTGGGCCGGCTTGAAGGATTGTTACAGGGGTAACAACGCCATCTTCACCGATGATCTGGGTCATACCAATTTTGGTGCCGAGAATGACTTGCATTCTTTTCCTTTCCCTTAAATTTGACATTAATAAAACTAGACTTTTAGGTAGTTCCCGTAGGCTTTCCTTCATGTCTAGAATATACAAGGCTATTGTAGCACAAAAAGGCAGAAAAGACAAGAGAGAAATTAGGGGCTGACGTGATATAATGAAAATATGGAAAAAGATTCATTTCGAGGAGAAGCAATCAACACAGGTTGGGATTCTCTTAATGAGGTGGAATTTCAGGGGGAAAAACTTAACGACCCGCGAGAATATGGCGCTAGAGTAAGAGAGTTAGAGATGGCGATTTCGGAGTCGGAAACGAGTGATGAGGAAAAACAGAGGGCGATAACTGCGATGCGCGCAACTAAGGAGATTGTGCTGACTCATGTGGGATACGAGGTGCGTCGTGCGCCGGAAAGTATGAGCGAGGCAAAGGCGTTTGATCAGAGGAGAGTCAGGGCGCATGATAGGATGATTTGGCAATTAAATCGATTAAATAGTATGGCTGACAAGTATGGCACGAAGAGATTTACAGATAAGGACTATATGACTAGGACTGAGTATGATACTATTAATAACCCGACGCAGGAAGAACGTGAGCGCATGTATAGTGACCGACGAGAGGTAGAAGATTATTTTGATCAAGTTTTTGACGAGGAGATAAAGAGAGAGACAAGAAGAATCGAAGAACTTGACATGTAAGCTAAAGTGTGGTATAATGGGGGTATAGGGAGAGTTCTTTTGGAGGAAGCGAAAAAATGAAATTCGTTGGTGGCGTTTGTTTATTTTGTATTAGTATTTTTTGTTTTGTGCGCGGAGTTCGAAGTAAGGAGTCCGAGCCGTTACCCCGTTTATTGAAAATCTTAGGCGTTCTATTTACTATCACTGCAATACTTGTAGTGATTAAATGCTAGCAATTTTATTTAAAGAAACTCTCTCATAAACGTACGTAAATCCTCGACTTTGGTCGGGGATTTTTTTAGGATAAAAAAATAACCCCCGAAGGGGTTATTTTTTCTAGAGGTCGAAATCTTCTTCAGAAGGTTCGGTAGCCTCGTTGTCTTTGATAGGGTTGACGCCTGTTCCTACAGGAATCTTGCGGCCAATGATAACATTTTCCTTGAGACCATGGAGTTTATCGACGCGGCCATTGATGGCGGCGTTGATAAGAACGCGAGTAGTGTCTTGGAAAGATGCGGCTGACAAGAAAGAATCTGACCAGATAGAAACTTTGGTGATACCGAGTAGGAGTTCGGTGAAGGTTGCTGGGGCTTTACCAGCAGCTTCGAGCTCTTTGTTTTCGGCAACGACAGCGGCTTTACTGACGATGTCACCCATGACAAATGAAGAATCGCCTGGCTCGTCAATCATGACGCGGGAGAACATTTGGCGAACGATAACTTCAAGGTGTTTTGGAGAAATCTCATGACCTTGGGCAGCGTAAACGTTCAAAACGTCGTTCATGATATAGCGCTCGGTGGCTTCGGCACCTTTATACTTCAAGAGATCTTGGAGGTTTAGGGAGCCGGCAGTGAGGCGGTCACCAGCTTCGACTATGTCGCCAGATTTAACGACAAGTTCGGCATCGCCAGGGATTTCGATACGGATTGGGCTGCTAGCGGCGGCAACCAAGATAATAGCATCTTCGACGATTTGAGCATTGCCATCAAAGGCGGCGATAATTGGTTCGGCACCTTTAGCTTTAGAAGCGATAACGTCGCCAGTTTTGACAGATGCGCCATCTTTGACTTTAGCTTTGCGGTCATCGAGGGCGATACGAGTGGTTTCGCCGGCTTGTGGGGTGATTTGGGCGATGTAGTGATTGCCATCTTCCCAGATTTCTACTGCACCAGCGACGGTTGCGATATAAGCTTGACCTTTTGGAGAGCGGGCTTCGAGAAGCTCTTCGACACGAGGAAGACCACGAGCGATAGCGCCGGAACCAGCAACACCAGAGCCGTGCTTTGTGTCGAGAGTAAGCTGGGTGCCTGGTTCGCCTAAGGATTGAGCAGCGATAACGCCAACAGGTTCGTGTGAGTCAACGATTTTACGAGTAGACATGTCGACGCCGTAGGCTTTTTGTGGCACGCCATTGACGGCAGTAGTAGTAAGAACAGATTGAATTTTGACGAATTCGACGTTTTCGTCGGCATCAATTTCAGCAGCGAGCTCTTTAGTGATGAGTTGGTCGGCTTCGATATAGCCTGGAACTGCTTCGGCGGTATAGCGGCCTGCGATCCAAGCCGAGAAAGGAACGCCAGAAGCTTCGGAATCTGCGCGATAAACGGTATAGCCTGGGTCGGCTGCTTCTTCGTCGGTCGTAAAGACGTCTTGGGCGACGTCGACGAGACGGCGAGTCAAATAACCAGAGTCGGCAGTACGAAGAGCGGTAGAAACCTGACCTTGACGAGCACCACGAGTGGCGATGAAGGATTCAAGTGTGTTAAGACCTTTTTTATAGGAAGACTTAACTGGAAGCTCGATTTCGTTGTTGTTGATGTCGACCATGATACCAATTTCGGCAGAAGCGAGCTTGATGTTAGAGACCGAGCCACGAGCGCCAGAGTTAACCATAACTGCAATGTCGGTATCCATTTCGGAAAGCTTACCTTTGAGGAATTCGGAAATCTTTTTATCGATATCGCGCCAGTTAGCAACCGTGAGGTTGTAACGTTCTTCTTCGGTAACGAGACCTTGATCGAACTGCTCTTGGATAAGGGCAGTCTTAGCATCGCCTTCGGCGAGGAAGTCGTCGATTTCTGGATAGGTAGGATAATCGTCTTTGGCGGTAGAGACAGAAGCGATAGTCTCGTATTCAAAGGCGAGGTCTTTGATTTTGTCGGCAGTTTCGACGGTCATTTCTGGGCCATAGTTGTCGAAAATGCGAGCCATAACCTTAGAGAGTTGTTTCTTGGTTTGGACTGAGTTGTCGAATGGGAAATCTTTTGGAAGGATTTCGTTAAAGATAACGCGACCAAGGGTGGTGTTGCGAATCTCTTTTTTAGCAAAGACACGGATTGGAGTTTGGAGCTCGATAATTCCCTGGTCATAGGCCATTTCGGCTTCATAGATAGAAGAGAAAGCTTTGACTTCTTTAGTGTCGGTGCCTGGTTTGTCGTAGGTTAGGTAATAAATACCAAGGACAACGTCTTGATAGATAGCAAGAACTGGAGCGCCGTCGGCTGGTTTCAAAAGGTTTTTAGTAGCAGACATGAGCTCGCGAGCTTCGGTTTGGGCATCTTCAGAAAGAGGAAGGTGGACTGCCATTTGGTCACCATCGTAGTCGGCGTTGAAGCCGGAAGCAACTAGTGGGTGGAGCTGAATTGCCTTACCGTCAATGAGCTTTGGCTGGAAAGCTTGGACTGAGAGACGGTGAAGAGATGGAGCACGGTTTAGGAGAACGTATTTGCCCTTAATAACGTCGTCGAGAGCGTCCCAGACAACAGCTTCGCCATTTTCAATCATGTGAGTGGCAACGCGAATATTGTTGGCATGCTCGTTGGCAATGAGCCAGCTAATAACAAAAGGCTTAAAGAGTTCAAGAGCCATTTGTTTTGGAAGGCCACATTCATTGAGCTTAAGTTCTGGACCAACAACGATAACGGAACGACCGGAAT
>DCGC01000036.1:11907-12728 GCA_002315165.1 Candidatus Saccharibacteria bacterium UBA1788
GGTTTTGACGGAAACGACCTTGCTTTCCTTTGAGAAGGTCGGAAAGTGATTTGAGCTTTCTGCGACCGTTTTGGGAGTTGGCAGAGCGAGAGCCGGAGTTGTCGATAAGAGCATCAACAGCTTCTTGGAGCATACGCATTTCGTTGCGGCAGATAACTTTTGGCGCGTTGAGGTCAAGAAGTTTCTTGAGACGATTGTTACGGTTGATGACGCGACGATAGAGGTNNAGAGGTCGTTAAGGTCGGAAGTGGCAAAGCGTCCGCCAGGGAGAGAAATCATTGGACGTAGGTCTGGAGGAATAACAGGAATAACGGTCAAGACGAGATCGCTTGGTTTGATACCAGCGGCCTGCATGCCTTCAAGGGTTTTAAGACGTTTGACGAGTTTTTTGGCTTTTTGGCCTTTGGCGGCTTCAGCTTCTTCGTGAAGGTTGCCAATAAGTTCGTCGAGGTTAATACGATCGAGAAGGGTTTTAATTGCACTGGCGCCCATATCGACGGTGATAAATTCTTCGTATTCTTCGCGAAGGTTATTATAGTCGTTTTCGGCGATGACGGCACCCTGTTTGAGCTTATCGAGCTCGGATTTTTTGCTGAGGAAATCAGCTTCAACAGCTTCGAGTTCTTTAGATTGAGCGTCTGCTAGAGCCCTAATGTCGGCACTTTCGGCTTGGGACTCTTTTTCGTAGCGGATTTTAATAGCGTTGCGGGCTGCTTCGGCTTGGGCGTCTGCATCGGCTAGGGCTTGTTCGATTTTGGCTTCGTCGGCATCGATAATAAGGTAAGATGCGAAATAAACTACTTTTTCGATGTTTTTGACGG
>DCGC01000008.1:0-2651 GCA_002315165.1 Candidatus Saccharibacteria bacterium UBA1788
CCACCCCCCTTATTTCCGACTATTATCTTGCCTTAAAGAAAAAATCACTCATCTCTCTCACCGAGAAAGCCAAAACCACCGCCATCGCCCCAAAAGTCCAGATTATTGACTTTTGTTCCCGCGATAACTTTACGAAAAACCGCTATTTCTCCAATCCACTACTTGCCGGAATCCAACAGAATCTTAAAAATCATCATCAAACTCTTATCTTCCATAACCGACGTGGTTCCGCACCTCTTACTATCTGCGAAAAATGCGGCTGGCAAGCGCTTTGCCCTTCTTGTTTTTTGCCGCTCACCCTACACTCCGACTCTTTTTCTCTTATCTGTCATGCCTGCGGATTCTCTATAAAAACCCCTCACAGCTGTCCAGAATGTCACCATCCAGACATCATCCACAAAGGTTTTGGCACTAAACTTCTCGAATCTGAGCTAAAAAAACTCTTCAAGGAAGCCAAAATTGCCCGCTTTGACGCCGACAACACAAAAAATAACTCCCTTGACGCCCTCTATACGGAAGTCAAATCCGGAGATATCGATATCATTATTGGTACCCAAACCATCGCCAAAGGGCTCGATCTTCCCAATCTTGCTACCGTCGGAGTCATCCAAGCCGACTCTGGTCTTTCTCTCCCAGATTTCGCCGCCGAAGAGCGCACTTTCCACCTCTTAACCCAAGTTATCGGCCGCGTTGGACGTGGTCATCTCGACTCAGCTTCTGCTATCATCCAATCCTACCAACCAAACTCCGAAATTATTAAATTTGCCGTCGCTTCCGACTATCTTAACTTCTATAATTACACTCTCCAAAAACGTCGCAAGCATTTCTTCCCGCCATTTTCCTATATTGCTAAAATCTCAACCACTTTCAAAACCGAATCCACCTCTGTTAAAAAAATCCGTGAAATCTATAACCAACTTTCCAAGCTCAAAGCCTCCAATACTTTTATCTCCAAACCAACCCCAGTTTTTCACGAACGCACCACCGCCGGTTTCTCTTGGCAGATTATCGCCCGCTCTTCCTCTCGCACCGAATTATTATCTCTATTAAAATCCATTGACCCTTCTCTAAAACCCCATATCATCATCGACCCGCCGTCGCTATTGTGATATAATATTCTTATGAAAATAATCACCATCCCAGACCCTCGTCTCCGCGCGAAATCATCTCGCGTTCGTTTTGTTACCGAAGAAACCCGTGATTTAATCGCAGAAATGACTAAATTATCCCTTAAATGGGAAAAAGAACACCCTTACGAGCTTTCCGCTGCCATGGCTGCACCTCAAATGGGCATCAACAAACGTATTATTATCATCCGTGACGACATGGAAGATAAGAAAAATGCTTCCTTTACCGCCCTTATCGACCCAGAAGTAATAAAAACCGAAGGCAAACTCGAAAAAGACTACGAAGGCTGTCTCTCCGTTCCTAATGTTTACGGCCTTGTCGCCCGCCCTGCTAAAGCCCGCATTAAAGCCCTCTTAGAAGACGGTACCGAGGTTCGCCTTAAAGCCGACGGCGCTCTAGCTCGCGTCCTTCTCCATGAAATTGACCACCTAGACGGAGTTCTTTTTATAGACCATGTTGCTCCAGGCGATTTCTACAAAATGAATAACGACGGCGATCTTGAACCTATTGAGGATCCAGTTTTCAATGATGAAGCCTAAAATCATCTTCTTCGGCAACGGCCCGCTCGCCGATACTGCCCTCTCTATTCTCTCTTCTAACTCAGAAATTATTTTTCACGCTCGCACAAAAGACGATTTAGAGACCGTCAAACAGCTCAAACTGTCCCACCCTGACGCTCACGGTATCCTAGCCTCATTCGGCGTCATGATTAAATCCGACGTTCTCGACCTCTTTGAGCCCGAAGGCATCTTAAATATTCACCCCTCATTACTCCCAGATTTGCGCGGCCCTTCCCCTATTGAATCAGCTATCTTGCGTGGCGACACCTCTTTTTCCGTTTCTATCATGAAGCTCGTCAAAGCCATGGATGCTGGACCAGTTTTTTATCAAACTACTATCTCCCTCGACAGTCCAATTCGTCCCGACCTAAAATCCTACCTCTATTCCCAACTTGCGACTATCGGCGCTCAATGGATTATTGAAAACCTAAACAACTTTCCAACCCCGTCCGAACAATCTGGCACTCCTACTTTTTGCGAAAAGCTCGACAAGTCCATGTCTCTTTTAAATCCAAACATCGAATCCTCAACAACCATTCTCTCTAAAATACTTGCTTTCCAAGGCTTCCCAAAACCAAAATTGTCCATTAAAGGTAAAATTTGCATCATTTTAGAAGCCAAACCCCTAAACCAAGGTGAAGAGGCTCTTCTGCCCGTTCTTTGCGCTGACGGCAAATCTCTCAGTATTCTTCGCCTCCAACCAGAAAACAAACGTCCAATGGACGCAAAATCCTTTCTCAACGGCTATTCAAACTAGCGGGCAAGGCAACGAACCGAATAGCCAATACCATACAGATAATGATCCTTTGCGTTTTCAGAACTATCACTAAACAACAAATTATATGCTGAATTTTCAGAAGGTGATTTCGGCGTCCAAAAAAAGCCATTCTTTCCATCATAAATGCAAAGTCCATTCCAATAATTAAATCGTCCGCCTCTCACAAACCCCATCGGAGCCATCAA
>DCGC01000008.1:2693-8440 GCA_002315165.1 Candidatus Saccharibacteria bacterium UBA1788
AAATTATTGTTGCCGGAGCGGGAAAATCTACAGCGTCTTTTTCTTCATTTCTCGCGTAAACAGCTTCAGCCTATCATCCACTTCCATCGCGACTTTATGTTCAGTTTTAAGTGCAATGCCCCCAATTTCCCCCGCAACCAGCTCTTTTGCATCCATCTTTTCCTTCTGTACGCTCACCACCTCTACTTCGCCAATATATTCCTTCTTACGAATTACCCTACCAAGCATTCCGGCCTCAATTTTTCCAGTCAACATTTCCCCACCAGCAATAATACTTGATTTTTCAACCCTAAACACCCCCTTAATCTTCATTTCGCCTTGATCAGTTTCTACAATCTCAGCATCTAATAAATCTTCCATTGACCTCTTAGCATCGTCCAATAATTCATAAATAATGCGATAAGTCCTAATCGCCACGCCATCTCTAGCCGCCATCTTAGATATATTTGTTGGCACCGTCACGTTAAATCCATAAATCACCGTATTCTCATCTCCAGCCGCCATATATACATCATTTTCCGTAATGTCACCTACCCCAGTCGCAACGATGTTTAAGGTAATTTCGCCTTTAGTATCAATCAATTTTAGAGAATCTACGACACTCGTCACTGAACCTAACACATCGCCTTTAATAATAACGTTAAAAATCTTCGTATTATCGACGGTGTTCATCATTCTCAATAAATCAGTAGAAGTAACATTGGCCGATGCGGTTGCGTCTGCTGCACTCTGAGCATTCAATAACGCCATCTTTCTTGCTGTTTTTTCGTCCTTTACCTCAACAAACTTATCACCAAAGTTTGGCAATTCCTTAAATCCAGTCACAGTCACAGGAGTAGATGGCGTCGCTTTACCTTTTGGTTTTCCACGAAAATCCAACATAGTCCTAACTTTTCCATAAGTTGCACCAGCAACAATAAACTCACCAGTTTTCAGCTCACCCTCAGTTACAAGCAAATTCACGACCGAACCCTTCCCTACTTCCATATGAGATTCAATAACTAACCCCTCAGCCGGAATTTCAACATCAGCCTTAAGCTCCTCTATGTCTGCCGTCAAAAGAATCATATCCAACAGCTTATCGAGGTTATCTCCCCTCTTAGCAGAAACTGGTACCATCGTAATATCGCCGCCCCATTCTTCTGGTTGCAACCCATTTTGTGCCAAATCAGCCATAGTGCGCGGAATATCTGCACCTTCTCTATCAATTTTATTGATAGCAACAATAATTTTTGCGTTTGCGCCCTGCGCAAATTTAATCGCCTCAACAGTCTGTGGCTTTACGCCATCATCGGCCGCCACAACAATCACAACTATATCCGTCAACATCGCACCATGCTGGCGAATCGCCGCAAAAGCCTCATGCCCAGGCGTATCCAAAAAAGTTATCATCCTATCGTTATGCTTAAGCTGATATGCAGAAATATGCTGAGTAATGCCTCCTGCTTCCCCCTCAACTGTCTTTTTATTTAATAATGTATCTAGGAGCGTCGTTTTACCATGGTCCACATGCCCCATTACCGCCACTACTGGTGGACGGGAAACCGCCTTATCGGACAACTCACGTCGTACCTCAGAAGTCTTAGTTGCAGTGTTCTTCTTCTCTAGTCTCACCCCTTTTAGTTCTAGCTCATCAATAATAATTGATGCAGTATCAAAGTCCAATCTCTGATTAATTGTTGCAACAATTCCTTCCTTAAAAAGCTGTCCAATTAAAGTTGTGACTGATATCCCCAATGCCTTTGCGAGCTCATCAACCGTAATAGACCCCGCAATTTGTATAACTTTTTCCTGATTTTCAGACATAAAAAATGAGCTCCTTTCCTTCTCCCTATTTTATCATACTTTTATCTTTTTCTAAAGAGCCCGAATACTCTACCTTTTTTGTCCTCAGTTTTCTCTAATAATTCCTTCAGTTCTCTAATCTCAAACCGAAACTCTTTGATTTCTCTCTCCAGTTTTCGTTCTTCTTTTTGTTGTGCTAAAACTTTTTTCTCTATCTCCGCATATTCATCCCTCAGCCCCTCAATTTTTGCTTCTATCTCCCTAATTTCCTGAATCATTTTTTTAATATTCGTCCTAGAAATCACTTCCAGATATTTTTCAACTGAACGCACCACCTCTTTTTCACGCTCAGCTACGCCGCCCAAAACCCCAACTGCCAATTCAAAAGATTCAGCCCCACTCTTATATTTTTTGATTTGGTCCTGCAACTCAACAACCCCACGAATCACTTCGTCGGATTGGGCTTTTATTCTGTCTAATTCTTCTTTGTCCATAAGTCTAACCCTATTTTACCCCGAATTTCCGAAATCATCATTAAATTATATCGAGAAAGTATCCTCGCCCCCACGCCCACGCTATAATCTTTTGGCAAAACTTCAATCAAACCTTCCATAAATTCATCACTTCGCTCTTGGCTTACTTTTTCAATAAATTTTTTATACTTTTCTTCGTTTTTATTTTTTCTACAAGTCTCCCCAATCGCCTGAATCACATATTTTTCATAATCCTTAATTTTATAGTTCGTTTTTGCATTCTTTATTGCTGCCACAATATCATTTGCCGCCACCACAGCCTCAGTATCGCAATCAATAGAGCCTAAAACCCCAGCAATCAGCAGTAACCCAGGATGCTCCGGATACGCTTGTAATGTCCTCCTCGTCTCCGCCAATAACTTAGCCTCATCTTTTCTCATGATTGACGCAGCAAACCTACTAGCCTCCGCCATAATTAGTTTATCTTCTAAAATTTGATTAATAATATTGCCGCAACTATTCCCTAAATGATTCAAAATTTTCTGTCGAATCACAGCATCTTGCATCTCTGGACTTTTTATCTTTAACCCCTCTTTAGCCAGCTGCAACATATTTCCAATCGCCCTTCTCCTACTACTCTCAAAAACATTTTCCGTAAAATCGAGTAATACATTCATCGCCCCATAAACAAAATCTTTCCAGTTGTCATATTTTTTATTTTTTATTTTCCCCATTTCTGTCTTCGCCTGACCTTCTTGATATTGCGCCACATATTTCCCATAAGCCATCACAATTTTTCTCGGTTCAAAATCTTCTACATCTACTTTAAATTCATTATTCGCATAATCAGAAATCACATAATCATTTATCACTTTCAAAACTTTCAACCGAAACAAAGTCTTTTGCCAATTCTGGAATTCCTCGTGGTCCCGCGCGACGACTCTTTTTATACCCGTCCTTAAAGCTCCAATCTGGTTCAAAATTCCTTCCAAATCACTAAAAACCAAATCTCGATTATAATTTCTCTGATGTAAGAACAATAACCGATTAACATCATCTCTTGTATTCTTCCCGCTTCTCTTCAATTCCTTCGCCAAATCTTCAACCAATACATTATTTATCAATTCTTGATTTCTTTCCGGAGAGTCATCCGACAAAATTATATAACTCATTGCCTTCTCGCCATCCCTCCCCGCTCGACCAGCTTCTTGATAATACGCCTCTATCGAATTAGGTATCCCATAATGCACCGTATATCGAATATTAGGCTTATCTATCCCCATTCCAAAAGCCTTCGTTGCTATCATTAAACTCGCTTTATTCGCCTTAAACGCTCTTGCGTTTCTTCTCATCAGCTCCTGCTCATTGTCAGTCCCGTGATATTTTACAATATTATCCCAGCCTTTTCTCCGCATTTTCATATAAACCGCATTTACGCCAAAATCAGTCTTTCCCGTCTTGAAAACACAAAACACCACGCCAGATTTTGTTTCTTCATTTTTCAGCTTCATCAACCCAACACGATCCTTTTCTCCGAATTCTTCTGGCAACTCTTTTTCTAAAATATCGTTCAATTTTGCCAGCTTATTATCAGAGTGTGCCTCAATAATCTTATAATGAATCTCTGGACGATCAAAAGACTCCGGCCTTATGACATCATCTTCAGGTATTCTCAAATCTCTTTCCATATCTTTAAGAACGCTATTCGACGCTGTTCCAGTTAAAGCCATTACGACCGGTTTCTTCTTTCCTCTCTTAAACAGTTTCCTCGCTGTATCCGCCAAATTCAAATATGACACCCTAAAATCATGCCCCCACTCCGAGACACAATGCGCTTCGTCTAATGCACATATCGGAAAACTTACATCATTTTCCTTAGCGTCATGTATCAAGTCTCTAAAATCTTCCATTTGCAATCTCTCCGGCGTCACATAAATAATCCCATACATGCCCAGCCTAATCCCCTCATAAATTTTCTTCTTTGCATCCCTGCCCACATCACCAGATACGCTGACTACATTATCTATCCCCTGATTTCTCAAATTCTCCACCTGATCTTCCATCAAAGATTTTAATGGCTCCACTACAACCCCAGTTCCCCCAAAAATCATCATTAAAAACTGATAGATCAAAGACTTTCCAGAGCCGGTCGGCAACAAAATAATCGAGTCTTTATGCCTTAGCCCCCTCTTAATTCCATCTACCTGGTTCTCCCTAAACGCCCTATACCCAAAAATATATTCCGCTAAAAACTCCAAGTTTTTCTCTTTAACTTCCTCGATTTTTGTAAATCCATCTCCGCTATTTCGATAATTCACCAAAGGCTCGCTAAAACTTATCTCCTCCACCAAAATATCTTGACTACGCCTATTTTTGCCACCACCATTTCTGCTCACCAGAATGTCGCTTTTCTCATCCAAATTCAATCCACTAAAAACCGTTCGCTCGTTATATATCTCTGCAATATTTTCTTCCAACTCTTTCAAATCACTAATCGCAAACTTTATAATTTCCTCCGCTTTATTTTTCTCAATCCCAAATAACAATTTCTCATCAAACCAAATTTTTTTATTTCCACATTCCACCCCCTCGCTTTGCAGCTTTACTAAAATCACCTGCACCATGTGCGCCAACTTAACCCCTAAATAAAAATCTCGATTTTTTAAAGCTATCACGTTGTCGTATTTTTCATAAATCCTAGCTAAAGCCCTCTCAACTTTTCCTCTAGCACTATTATCCCTAATTTCCTTTTCGCTAATCCTAACCGTCACAATCCCCTGTTTTTTTAATAACTCATCTCTTTCCCTATCTCTCAGCTGCTCAGCATTATGCGTTGCATCATCAATTTCAAAAGCAATTTTATTCTTACCATGTGTCACCAAAAAATCTACTCGCCTATCGTCCGTCTCATCTCCAGTTAAACTCATGAACATTGCTTGCGGTATAACGTCCTTGATATTTTTATCTCCAAACTTAACAACTTCCGGCACTAAAATCTCTTCATAAAAATATGCTTCCAAACTTCTGTCGCTTAAATCTTTTCTTTTCTCGCCATCAAATAATTCTTCTCGCCACTCTTTCGTATATCCCGAATCATAAATTCCCCTTAATTCCAAAATCAATTCCTTACTAGACTTCTGCTCCTCATTGTCCTCTATTCCTACGATTCCCCCAATCTGCTCCTCCAACCTCCTAGACAATCTTGTCACTCTCCCCCTCATTACAATCTTCTCAATCACCTTCAAAGATTTTGTGCTTTGACTCCTACTATTTTTAGGTAAATCAATCCGAAACTTCGAATATGCGCCAAAAAAATCACGCAAATCTTCCCTTATCGTCTTTCCAGGCACAGCAATTGTATCCACAAAAACCGCTTTATAGCCTTTTATTCTAGACCTCGCCTTTAAAGCAACCGCAAAATCCATAATTCAATCATATCATAAACTTTTTCTTGTCCTATCACTTCTACCGGGCAAGGCAACGAACCGA
>DCGC01000003.1 GCA_002315165.1 Candidatus Saccharibacteria bacterium UBA1788
ACCCGCGAGCGTCTCGAAACTATGCGTAAAAAAGCTAAAGTCGCCGCCACTCCCGCCCAACCAGTAGCCAAAAAGGTCGACTCCGACCCTATTAAGCCAGCAGAGATGCACGCTATCCAGAAAAAAGCTATCCAAAATCTCTCAGCGAAAAAACCTTCTACCATGCAAACTGCCTCTATGCGCGAACAAAAAGACCTCGCCATTAAAAACGCCCTAGCGTCTGTCGCCACTATGGAATCAAAAGAGCGCAAAAAACCAGTAACCAGCCAAATGAAAGCCCATCGCACTTTTAGTATGAAAAAAATAGCCCTTGCGCTATCTTGTGCTGCCTTATCTGTGGCGTTAATTAGCTATTTCGTCAGCCTCAATATGCCTGACGTGTCGGTCCGCGTCGCCGCCATGCAAACCGGTATTGAGGCCTCTTATCCGACCTATATCCCACGCGGCTACTCATTATCTAATATCTCCTCCGAGAGCGAAAAAGTCGTCATGACTTTCTCCGATTCAAACCAAAATTCCTTCTCGCTCACCGAAGAAAAATCTTCCTGGAACAGCTCCGCTCTCGAAACTAATTACGTCAAGAAAAACTGGGACGTAAACTATAGCTCAATCCGCGAACAAGGCCTCACTATTTATATTTCTAACTCCGAAGCGGCCTGGGTCAATGGCGGAATCGTTTATAAACTCACCACTACTGGCGAAGCTCTCACCAAAAAACAAATAAAATCTATCGCCACCTCTCTTTAGCTCTGTCTTTTCCGAGCTAAAAATGGTATAATTATCTTAATGAAAAAGATTATCACTCGTTTTGCGCCTAGTCCAACCGGTTATATTCATATCGGCAATGTTCGTAGCGCTATTTATCCATATCTAGTAGCTAAACAAGCCAACGGTACTTTTATTTTGCGCATCGAAGACACCGACCAAGCTCGTTATGTTGACGGAGCGACCACACTTATCGAAGACACGTTAACCTGGCTCGGTCTCGATTGGGACGAAGGCGCCGACAAGGGCGGTTCTGACGGTCCATATTACCAAACCGAGCGCAAAGCTATTTATCTCGAATGGGCTAAAAAACTTATGGCTATCGGCCGCGCATACGCCGACCCTACCGACTCTGAAACTATCGAGAAATATCGTAACGAAGATAATCTAAAAAAAGTCCCTTATCTCTATCGCAATCATCGTCCAGTTACCACTACTGAGTGGCAACCAGGCATTCCTATCCGCTTCAAATCCGACCCAAAGCCACGCGATTGGCACGATGAAGTCATGGGCGATCTTCATGCTGGTCCAGAAGTCCAAGATGATATCATCCTTATCAAAAAAGATGGTCTCCCGACTTACAATTTTGCCCACATTATCGACGATTACCTCATGAAATGTACCTATATCATGCGCGGTGTCGAATATCTTCCGTCAACTCCTAACTACCTAGCGATTTACGAAGCCCTCGGAATCGAAATGCCAAAAATCGTCTCTCTCCCCCATATCCTCCGTCCTGACGGCAGAAAAAAACTCGGCAAACGTGATGGCGCCAAATCCGTCACCGAATATCGCGAAGACGGAATTCTCCCTGAAGCCATGTTAAACTATCTCGCCTGCCTCGGTTGGAACGACGGCACCGAACAAGAAATCTACACCATGGCCGAGCTTATCGAAAAATTTGACATCTCAAAAATCCAAACTTCTGGAGCCCGCTATGACGAAACTAAACTTCTTTGGATGAACGGGCAGTGGATTAGAAAAATTTTCGCCGAACAGGGAATCGACGAACTTTATTCTCGCACTAAAAACTTCTGGCCAGAATCTGCAGCAAACTACCCAATCGAATACCGAAAACAAGTCCTCTCTATCATCTACGACCGCCTCAAAGTCCTTTCCGACCTAAAATCCATGACCGACTACTTCTTTGTCGACCCTAAAATCAATTTAGACCTCATCATTAACAACAAATTCCTCAAAAATTTCTCCGAATCAGAGCTTGCATCTTTACTCAGCACATCTATCCAAGCTCTTAGTTCTATCGAATCCTCCGACTGGGATGCTAATCATCTCCAAGAAACTCTAAACCAACTCTTAGCCGATACCGATAAAAAACCAGCTGAACTCTTTAGCCTTATTCGTCTCGCTTTGTCTTTCGCACCATTTAGCCCCGCCCTCAATCTAACTCTAAACGTCCTCGGTCGCGACACCTCTCTCTCGCGTCTCAACGCCCTTAGAGCCGCAATTTTAAACGACGGAGAATAATCCATGCTCAACCCCCTAGAAACCCTAAACACTGTCAGTAATGCCGGCGTCGCTAAAGCTACCGCTTCCGCTAAAAAACTGCTTATCATGGGCTTCTTAGCTGGACTTTTTATTGCTTTTGCAGCGCTCGCTTCCACCATAGTCTCCATGAATCTCCTAAAATCCCCAGAAACTTTTGGACTAGGCAAACTACTCCAAGGTTTTGTCTTTTCCGGTGGTCTTATTTTTGTCGTGCTCGGCGGCGCAGAACTTTTTACCGGCAACTCCCTCATGTTAATCGCCTTTCTCGCCAAAAAAATCACCTTCAAACAGCTTCTTCGCAACTGGGGCATTGTCTACCTTAGCAACCTCCTTGGCGCTCTCTTTCTCGCCTTCTGCGTTTTCGCCTCCGGACTTTTCAGCATTAACGGAGGACAGCTCGGCGCTTCACTCACTGGCATCGCCACCGCGAAGACCTCTCTTAATTTTCTCCCTGCGCTCATTCTTGGCATTCTTTGCAATATCTTAGTCTGCCTTGCAGTATGGTGCGCTTTTTCCGCTCAAACCACCCAAGGAAAAGTCCTAGCCATCATCTTCCCAGTCATGTTCTTCGTCGTCTGTAGTTTTGAACATTCTATCGCCAATATGTTCTATATCCCAGCTGGATTTTTTGCGTCTAATAGTTTTAATCTTTGTCTCTTTATAAAAAATCTCCTTCCTGTCACCCTTGGCAATATCATTGGCGGCGGACTTTTTATCGCGGCAGCCTACAGCTTTTCCTTAAATAATGCTAAAATAAGCTTATGCAAGACCAAACACCTCAAGAGCCAAAACCAGAAATCAAAACAAAAGCCAAAAAACTAACCCTCCCTCTTCTCCCTAAAAAAGAGAAGCGCCTCCAAGTCGCGCTTTTTGCTA
>DCGC01000038.1:0-6542 GCA_002315165.1 Candidatus Saccharibacteria bacterium UBA1788
CCAGCCGGATGGGCAGAGGGAGTCCGAAGCATCTCCTGATGATAGGCCTGCGTGGCCAGAACCTGCTGTGGCAGCATAGAAGTTGTAGTAGTTACCGGATAGTTCACTATTAGCCCATGGAGTGGAAGTAGAGGAGGGGGAGGGATCGACGCACGTTTGATGTGCAATCAAATTTCCGTTCGCATCAGTTAAAGTTCCATAAGTCGTCACACCAGTACACGCCACTTTTGAAGTGCTAGCTGAACCGTAATCGACATAATTTCCGCTCGTATAAGCTGCCGGAGCCGCCGTTGCGGTAGTTGTATTAGCGGCAGCAGTCGTCCTGTTAAATGTCGAGCGATATAGATATAATCCCTGGTCATAGACGTGCGCGCCATCCGCACCGTTTGAGGACCATAGCCAACCAGTTTTCGATGCGCCACCACCAGTGGAATATTGTGCATCTTTCTGCGTGACTACATCCGTAGCAACCGATCCGCTTGCACTCGCAGGTGGTGTCGCGTCGGCTGTGTAATTACAGCTATAAGTCGTAGTTTCACCCACAGTCGTGGCCGTCGTAGAGTGTCCAGCTTGATCAACCTTACATTTTCCGTCAGCAGTCGTTGCGGTCCAATCGGTGCTCCAGTCGTTAAGCGGAGTCCAAGTATCATATCCGCCGTTTGTAGATGGATTAATATCGGTATCTTCGCTAGTCAGAGTCATACCAACCACCAAATCCAAATCTAGGTTTTGTACCATCCAGCAGTTGCCATCAGCCAATTTCCTTACCAAATAGGCCTTGCCGTCCCTCGTATCAATCAAACTCCATTGGTAGTGCTCTACCATATAGTTGTACCAACTATTATGGTTATTAGCTAGCGGATTGGTTGTCGTAGTTCCGCTTGCAGCATAATCGCTAGCAATAGCTTTTACCTGCCCATTTGCACCTGTTAATGTATAAAATGCGCTAGTATCAGTCTGTGACGTAGGATAGCTACTTGCCCCAGAAATTGAACCCGTCCAAAGCCCCAAAGAGCTACCAGTTCCCCAATCTCCAGAATTATATGTCCAAGTATCAGTCATAGAACAAATACCAGGAGTCATTTCTTGCATCTTTGTAATCAAATAATTTCCGTTTTGGTCTTTACTCTGCAACCCCGCAAAGGTGAACGCACCAACAGTATTATTATCATAAGTCGAATATTTAATATTGTAGGTCGGAATGCTGATATCTACATCATAAGTTTTATCGGCAATACCACCATCACCAAGTAAACAAGTAATAGTTAACAGACCAGAATCATTGAAATCAATCGAAGAAACCGTGCATGGTAAAACGTCGGAAATTGCATCGCTTCGTTTCAAGCTAACCTCAATATCGTTAGTCGCCAAGCCAATACCTCTTAAGTTGGTCTGGATAACCATCGTATCGCCAGGGCCACCAAAGTTCTTTAAAACTTCAATATTACTGCTAGTATCGTTCAAATCGTTAGCAGAAGCAATCGCAGTATAAGCAATCGTGCCGGTATATTCACCGCTCCATAGATTAGTATCAATCATTGCCGCGTAGTAAATCGGAATGTTGACGTCTTGACCATCAGTTTGCTGAAAACCATCCAGCCTGTTGCCGCTACTAATCAAAAGCGGTCGGCTGTCATTTGCGGTATCATAAACTGGAACTTTTGCGTAGCTGGCATAATAATATGTAGTGTCAGTAGTACCCAGTACCGTACTATCGCCATCGTCCAAAGTTGGATAGCTAGAAGCAGTACCGAAGCCCTTTTGGCCATTTGGTAAGGCAAAGCCCCAGGTATTTTCATGCAAAGTACCAGGACAAACCACACCACTCACTGTTTTGTTTGCCGAACAGTTTACTGAGGTATTATAGGTTCCACCAGTCTGAGAAATCCTCGTGCTGTCTGTATCGCCAGTGCCATTGCGACGTAAATAGCCATCGTTGTCCGACATAGAAAGGTAGACATAATAATAACTACCATTAGTATCTACGTTCAACATCTTTTTCACTACGCCCATCTTGCCGAAATTGCTAGAACCTGGCGCAGATGCACTTGGCTCAATACTCATCGAAACGTTGCCGTTATCCGAACCAGGATTAAAATTCAAATAGAATTCGACGCCTTCAACGGTGACATTTACTTCACTATCAGTAGCCTGTGCCTGATTTCCACATAGCATATACGGCACAAAGACAAAAGCCAACAGAAGAACAGAACTCGCAACGCAAAAAATATTGAATATTTTTCCATTGCTCATCCCGAGAGACAGGCCCCCTCTTTCTCTTTTTATTTTCATAATCCTCCTGTGATGTACGTAAATCAATTATACATAATCGCAATAAAAAACGCAAGCCTTTTTCCTACTATTTTTTTATTTCAAAATACGTATTTTCTATAAAATCAGCCTCATTCAAAGTCTCAAAAGTCTTCCTAAGGTCCCTCTCGGCCTCACCAACTTTCATATCATCACCTAAATTTCGTTCCAACTTCGCAAAATACCCCTCTACCCCCTCAATACTATCAACAAAAAGTATCGTGTCTTCATCCATAATCACCCACTGTCTTTTTCTGCTCACCTCATCTATTTTCTCAAACCCTAGTTGATGTATGATATTCACCGCCTCTTTATAATTCCCAACCACCGTCTCATCCACCACATCAACTCCACTATCTTTAATATGTCGCTTTAGAATCAACGAATATCTCGGGTCGCCATCAACCGAGACCATTTCCGTCCGCATAATCAATCTTGGGTAGTTCATTTCCCTTTTATAATTACGCGGCACATAAACCCTATCGTGTTGCCATATTATCGGCGAAAAATCTTTCTCAAGATCCTCAATTTGCATCTCGAATTCATCTCGATTCGCCAACTTAACTTTTACGATTGTTTTTCTCATAATTTTGCGCCTTCCCTTGCTTTGTTTGCCCACTCATCGGCCAGCTCGTTAAATTCAGTCCCCACATGCCCCCTCACCCAAATCAATTTCACATTATTTTTTTCATACAAATCAAACAATTCTTTTACAATATCCAAATTTTTTATTTCACCTTTTTTCTTTTTCCAACCATTAGCCTTCCAACTTGGCGCCCACTTTGTTAAAACATTAATCCAAAATTCCGAATCGCTATGTATCTCGCACCCTTCATCTCCGGCATATTTTATCGCAGCGATCATCGCCTTGCCTTCCATTCTAATATTCGACGACTCTTCCTCGCTCCCCAGCGCTACCGGCTCGCCATTTTCCAATACCGCAAAACCACCCTTGCCAGGATTTGGATTTGCACTTCCGTCAGTCCACAAAATTTTCATGCTATAATTATATCACATGAAAAATTCCGAAAGTCCCCGAATTCATCAAGCCATAAAAATCGCAACTACTGCTCATGAAGGGCAGCTCCGCAAAACTGGCGAACCCTATATCGTCCACCCTCTAGCCGTCAAAAAAATTCTTGAAGAATGGGGCATGGATGAAGACACTATCATCGCCGGCATTCTCCACGACACAGTCGAAGACACTAATCTTACTATCGAAAACATAAAAACCGAATTTGGCGAAACTGTCGCTTTCCTTGTCGACGGAGTCACAAAACTCGGTACCGCCCGCAAAGGCATGAAGGACCTAGATTCTTACCTCCCAGAAACCAAAGACAATCTTCTCCGTCTTCTTATTGCCACCGGCTCCGACATTCGCGTCCTTATTATTAAACTCGCCGACCGTCTTCATAACGCCCGCACCCTCTCCGCACTCCCTCCCGACAAACAACAAAAAATCGCCAAAGAAACTCTCGAAGTTTTCGCTCCCCTGGCCGACCGACTTAATATGGGTCGCCTCCGTGTCGAGCTCTCCGATATCGCTTTTAGCTATATCGACCGCCGTCGCTATGATTATCTGAAAAAACTTATCGAAACCCGCAACAAATCTTCCGCAAAAAGTCTCAAAAAAATCGAAAAAGAAGTCAGCGACATTCTCACGAAAGAAAAAATCAATTTCGAAATCTCTGGCCGTATCAAATCCGTCTATTCCCTCCATCGCAAGCTCGAAAAATATAACCAAAATATCGACGCTATTTACGACCTTACGGCTCTACGCATCATCGTCGACGACATAACTTCTTGTTATCTCGCCCTCGGCCTGATTCATTCCCTCTATACTCCTATGGGCGGAAGAATAAAAGACTATATTTCCGTCCCAAAACAAAACGGTTACCAATCTCTCCACACCACCGTCATCACTCCAGACAAAAAAATCATCGAATTCCAAATCCGCACTCGAGAAATGCACGAATACGCCGAGCGTGGGCTTGCCGCTAGCTTCTTTTATAATGAACAAAAAGTCACAGAAAACTACAAACAAGGCAAAATCCAACATCTCCCAACCAACCTCCTCTGGATTAACGAACTACAAGCCGCTGCCGCTGGGCTTCGTGCTGGCAAAAAAGTCGACATCAAAAAACTTAAACTTAATCTTTTCGCCGACAAAATCTTTGTCTACACCCCAAAAGGCGACATCGTCGATCTTCCTAAAGGTTCCCTTCCTCTCGATTTCGCCTATCGTCTCCACTCAGAAATTGGCTCTCATGTCGTCGGCGTAAAAATCAACGGCAAAATGAGCAACCTCAACACCCACCTCCATAATTTTGACGTCGTAGAAATTCTCACCAATAAAAACCAAACCCCAAAAACCACTTGGTTCGACAAAGTTATAACCTCACACGCTCGTCAAAAACTTCGTGCCCAGCTCTCAAAAATCCCTAAAAAATCTATAATCCCTTCAAAAAAGAGGTAAGTTCGTCGCCATTCTTAAACGTCAGCGTCAAGCTACGCCCGCGAATTTTCGCTTTTGCGTTATATTTTTGGGTTAATTTTCTTTCTTCTTTTTCATAAAGGCTTGCCTTTATAATCGCCGCTGAACTTTTCTTTTTTGTCGCCGCAATAAACGTCTCCACTTTTCGCGCCGTCCACCCCTCTTCAATAATTCTCGGCAAAAGTTTTTCAATCATTTCTGGACTAACAGGAATCAAAGGCTTCATCACCCCCTCAGAAAGATTATTTTCCACCATCGCTTTTTTAGCCATATCTGGCAGGTTTAATAGCCTCATAGTATTTATAACCGAAGCTTCGCCTTTTCCAACTTTCTCGCCAATCTCTTTTGCCGAAAGATTAAACTGCGTTTTTAACTTCACATAGGCTGTCGCCAGCTCTATTGCGTTCAAATCTTCCCTTTGCGCGTTTTCGACAATCGACAATTCAAGCCGCTTTTGCGCCCCCATCGTCCTTACAATCGCTGGAATCTCTTTTAATCCCGCAATCTTCGACGCTCGCCACCTGCGTTCGCCTGCGACGATTTTATATTTAGCCCCCTCTTTCGTCACCACAATCGGCTGCAACACGCCATTCTCTTTTATTGACTGCGCCAGAGCTTCTAGCGCCTCTTCGCTAAAATTTCGCCTTGGCTGGTCTTCATCTCGCACGATTTTTTCAATCGGCAAATCAACCAACTTACTGACTTTTTCGTCCTCAATCGCCGTCGGATCAAATTCCTCGTCTATCAACTCTGTTGGTATTAAACTCTCAAAACCTCTTCCTAATGCCATTTTTACTCCTTTTTATTTTTCTTTCCAGTTCTAACTTCGACTTCTCGAGCTAACTCTTTATAGGCTTTTGCCCCCTTAGAAAACTTATCATATTCTCCGACTGGCACGCCGTGGCTCGGCGCTTCAGCAACTCGCNNAACACTACCGGTGTTCCCATGGACGGAGCCTCTGGCACTCGCACATTACGCGGAATTGTCGTCTCGAAAACTTTATCCTTGAAATACTTCCTTACCTCTTGTAAGACTTCCGAAGATAGCGTCGTTCGTTTATCATACATCGTCGCCAACACACCCAATAATTTTAGTTCTGGGTTCATCTTTTTCTTGACTAGCTTCATACTCTCTAATAACTGCGCCACACCCTCTAGCGCATAAAACTCCGTTTGCACTGGCAATAATAAATAATCCGAAGCAATCATCCCATTAACCGTCAAAAGCGACAAACTCGGCGGCGAATCTATAATCACATAATCATAGTCCCCCTCTACCTTCTTAATCGCATCGCGCAACTGCGTAAAACGCTTCTGCGCCTTCGTTAATTCGACTTCCGCATTCGCTAATTGCGGCGTCGTTGGCACAATATCCAAATTTTTCACATTCGTCGACTTTATCGCAATGTCCATATCAGCCATATTCAGCATCACTTCCGTGGTCGTAATATCAAGAATGCCCTTATCTACCCCAAGTCCGCTCGTTGCGTTTCCCTGCGGGTCAAAATCAACCAAAAGCGTCCTAAATCTATCTTTTGCGAGATAATAAGCCAGATTAACCGCCGTAGTGGTTTTTCCGACACCTCCTTTTTGATTTGTCACACAAATCTTTATAGCCATATACATTATCATACCACAAAAAATCGCCTTGTAAAAGGCGATTTTTATTGCAACGTTATTTATTTAATAGATACAATCTCGATAACGCTGTATTTTTGACGATGACCGTTTTCGGTATG
>DCGC01000038.1:6557-6821 GCA_002315165.1 Candidatus Saccharibacteria bacterium UBA1788
TTTTGCTGTGGTAGCGAATAACGCGAATTTTGTCTCCGGCAACTTTTTCTTCGACAACTTTTGCCAAAACTTTCACGCCTTCTACCGTTGGCGTTCCAACCGTAGTTTTATCGCCATCAATAACGAGCAAGGCATCAGTTTCGAGCTCTTTAGTTCCTTCAGGGAGGAGGTCCACCCTAAGGGTCTCTTTCTCGGCAGCGAGATATTGTTTTCCGCCAACGAGGATAACTGCTTTTTTCATTATTTTCCTTATCGTTTAATAAT
>DCGC01000038.1:6901-7134 GCA_002315165.1 Candidatus Saccharibacteria bacterium UBA1788
AGCGGGCAAGGCAACGAACCGAGAACCCGTAGCCGCGAGTGTAGTTATCCTGAGGGCTGACGAGGCCGGAATAGAAGCGCAGGCGGTAAGAATTCGTAGATGAGACGATACGGCGCGACCAGTAGTCGCCGTAAGACGACTGACCGTACAGAACACCATCATCGTAATCGTAGGCGCCAGCACGGGCAAGCCCAAGCGGAGCCATCAAAAGAGCAGTATCTGCATTAGAGAAA
>DCGC01000038.1:7142-12020 GCA_002315165.1 Candidatus Saccharibacteria bacterium UBA1788
AATTATTGTTGCCGGAGCGGGAAAGGTAGGTGCTGATTAAGTGGTCGTAGGAACCTTTGCCAGAATAGGAAGGCAGATGCCAGCCGGATGGGCAGAGGGAGTCCTTTTAAATGAACAAAAAATCTCCCAGGCTTTTCGCTTTGGGAGATTTTTTTGTCTATCTTATTACATTGGCTCCTTCAAGTTTCCGCTGAAATGACCGAGCTTATCATTTGCTTCGTCGGATATTTCTGTTGGCGGCTCGTATGCTGCCTCGTCTTGGTACGGTTCGAAGTCGAAACTAGCCTTCTCCGCATCAAATTCTTCAGGAATATCATCGTGCCAGTTCGAAAAATGGACTTCTCCAGGGATCTTCCACTCCCCTTCTACCTCCTTGTTTACAGTTGAAATTCTTTCTCCTGACATTTAGCTTTGTTTCCTTGTTTTTATTTTTGTTATTGTTAGATTTTTTATTTTGTTGTCTAACTATCTTTTATACTAGCACACTTTATCATTTTTGTCAATAACGTTTATGCTTATTTTTGCCACCTTTGTCAAATTAACAGAGGTAAAAACCAAAAAAATAGACCGCCAAATGCGGTCTATTTCCTTCCCTTTCTTAATTCTTTTCTAAAGAAATTGTGATATTTTCGCCGTTCACCTTAACGATTTCGTCATTTCCATAGTTCTCGTTTTCATTTAGCTCAGTGGCTAATACTTCGTTCTTAAACATTTCCACCCACTCATCTTTAATCTTACAACCTACTGCGAGTTTAATGCGGTCATCAACCTCTAATCCAGCTTTCTTTCTTGCCGACTGGACGACGCGGATCAACTCACGTACAAACCCCTCGTCTTTTAGCTCATCCGTTAAAATCTTGTCCAGATATGCCTGTTCTCCGTTTTTTACCTCTTTTACGTTCAGTTCTTCGCTGATAATCCCCTCATAAAATTCGTCCATCTTTTCGCCATCATAAACAAACAATCCTAACGGCTGGCGCACTTTTATCTGTTCCTCGGTCTCACTCTTGTTCATCCTCATACCTAACCCTAAAGTAATCACCTCGCGCGTTCTCGCCATTTCCGCCAATACCGCCTCATCAATCCTGCCAGCTTCTGGCCAATCTAACAAGTGAACCGATTGTTCAGTTCCATTTAATTTTTGATACAATTCCTCCGCCAAAAATGGAGTAAACGGAGCAATAATTTTGCTAAGGTATGTTAAAACAAAATACAATGTCGAATAGGCTTCGAGCTTATCGCTATCGTCCTCAGATTTCCAAAAACGCCTACGGCTACGCCTTACAAACCAGTTAGACAAATCATCAATAAACGGCAAAATCCCTGCGACAGCCTTTGGAATATTATATTCTTCCATACCCTCCGTAATCTCGTTGCGTAGTTGATAAACCCTCGATACAATCCAAATATCCATTTTATTCTTAAATTCTTCTGGACTTAGCGCAGCTTCCGAATCAAAATTATCTACGCTCGCATAAGTCGTAAAGAAATCATAAACGTTCCACACCATCGAAAGTTTTCTTGCCACGTCAGAAACGTCTTTATCAAGCAGAGCAAAATCTTCCCCAGACAGCACCGGACTCGACAATAACAAGAATCTCAAAGAATCTGCCGAATACTGATCCATCAAAACGTTCGGATCAGTATAATTCCCGAGTGATTTCGACATTTTTCTGCCATCATTTCCCGCCAACGTCCCCGTCGTAATCACATTTTTATAGGCATTTTTACCAAACAGCGCCGTATTAACCGCATGCACATAATAAAACCAAGCTCTAACTTGTCCAACATACTCCACAATAAAATCAGCAGGATAATTATTCTCAAATTTTTCTTTATTTTCGAACGGATAATGGAGCTGCGCAAACGGCATCGAACCCGACTCGAACCAACAGTCCAAAACCTTTTCAATTCGCTTGAAATGCTCGCCATCAATCTCAAATTCAATCTCATCAACCCAAGGTCTGTGATAATCTTCCAGTCTCACGCCAGAAAGTTCATAGAGCTCATCATAGCTCCCTACGACCTTCACCGTCCCCTTGTCGCCTTTCCAAACCGGCATTGCTGTCGCCCAAAATCTATCACGTGACAGGTTCCAATCTGGCGCAGCCTCAATATTTTTCTGGAAACGACCATGCTTTAAATATGCTGGGAACCAATTTACGTTCTCATTCTGTTCAATCATTAAATCTTTCGAACCTTGCACATCAAAGAACCAGCTCGGAAACGCACGATACATAATGCGTTGTTTGCTGCGCGGATTAAACGGATATTCGTGTTTTATATACTCAATCTTCCAAATAATTCCCTTTTCCTCGAGAATTTTCGCAATAAACTTATTTCCTGCCCAAGCTTCAATTCCGTTCTCGTCCGTATCGCGCACCCCAAGCGCACGTAATTTTTCTGCCATTTCTGGCAAATAATAACCATTCTCATCAAGACAATCAACAAAATCAACATCATGTTCTAGCGATAAAGCATAGTCATCCTCGCCATAAGCTGGCGCAATATGAACAATCCCCGTCCCGTCCTCGCTCGAAACAAAATCCGCCGCCAACACTGTATATGTGTCTTTTTTGGCCTCTAGCGTCTCCACTGTGCTAATTATTGGCTCATAAGCCATACCAACCAACTCCGCACCCTTATCTGTCCTAAGCGGCTCGTGGCCCTCTAAGAGCAATTTTGCTCTCTCTGTTGCTAAGACTAGCTTCTCGCCCTCTACCTCAAAAACCCCATACTCCATCTCTGGATTCACGGCCAAAATCAAGTTTGCCGGCAAAGTCCATGGCGTAGTCGTCCATGCTAAGAAATAAAAATCTTCGTCTTTTGCCTTAAATTTCGTAAACGCACTCGGATCAGTCACGGTCTGATATGCATCATTATCCATTGTCACTTCTGCTTTCGAAACTGGCGTTGCAAACTTCGTATCATACATCAAAACTTTACGTCCCTCATAAATCTTCCCCTTTTCGTAAAGCGTCTTAAACGCCCACCACACCGACTCCATAAAGTCCTTGTTCATAGTGCGATAGCAATTATCAAAATCTACAAATCGACCAATCCTATCGATTGTTCCTCTCCAAGTCTCCGAATTCGCCACCATTGACTCTCGAGCCTTAATAATATATTCTTCTAAGCTCCATTTTGTCCCAATATCTCTGCGGTCCGTAATTCCAAGCTGTTTTTCTACAAAATTTTCTGCTGGCAGCCCATGACAGTCCCAGCCCCAACGCCTCTCAACATGCTTTCCCCTCATCGTCCAAAAACGCGGCACCGCATCTTTGACAATCGACGACAAAAGCGTCCCGTGGTGCGGATTACCTGTAATAAACGGAGGTCCATCATAAAAAACATAGGACTCATCAATCGGTCTTTGTTCTACCGATTTCTCAAAAATCTTATTTTTCTTCCACCATTCAGAAATGGCGCGTTCATATTCAAAGGCTCTACGCCTACTCCCAGCTTGATATTTCATAAATCTATTATACTATATTTTTTTACTTTTCGGCAGCATAATAAGACACTTCGTCAATCCTCGGAAGTGGTAAGCCTCTAAAAGTTTCCAACACCCGCCCGTCATCAGCCAAAGCCACGATTGTTGGATATTCTACAATATCATAAATTTCCGTAAAACCCGCCCCCTCTCGCTCGTCTGGATTAAGCGATTCTATTTCTTTTCCCGTCCTTCGGCGGAAGTCCTCCAACCACTCGCTTAATTCGCGCGAATAATCAGCGTTATCTCGCCAAACACATACCACCCTCATTTTTTTATTTCCCCTTTGCCTTTTGTTTTACTAAAATTCTCTCAAAATCTTCCAATGTCTTAAACTCCTGGAACACACTCGCATATCTCACGTACGCAACATCGTTAATCTCCGCTAAAACGTCCATCACTGCCTGCCCTATTTCTCTCGAAGACACTTCTTCCTTTCCGTCTGCGCACAATCTGTCAATTGTTTTTTCAACGACTTCCTCAACTTCCAAATCGGAGTTAAAAAACTTGCCCACGCTTCTCTTTACCGAAATAAACAACTTATCTCTATCAAAATTTTTTCGATTGCCGTTTTTCTTAATCACAGTCGGCATCGGCATCTCAATTCTCTCATAGGTAGTAAAGCGTCGCCCATCCGCCGTCTCTCTACGGCGACGAATCATGGTTCCATCAAGAGCTTCTCTACTCTCTAAAACCTTACTGTCACCTATTTTGAATTTCGGATTCATTTTTTCATTTTTGCCCTTAGTGAAGGTGGAATATCTAAGTCCTCATCTGGTTCAGCCGGACGAATCGTATCCCACATGTTTTCTTTATTATCAGCAGCAAAATCCGTAATTGGCGCTTCTCGGTCGTTATTTTCTTCGCTTAAATTCAAATCCGCCTCAATCGCCTCATCAACTTGTTTTTCTTCTTCAGCCACCTTATCTAATTCTTTATAATATTCAGAATCAAAACCGGTTGCAACCACCGTGATAATAATTTCGTCCTGCAATTCTGGACGAATAGATGCGCCAAAAATAATATTCGCATCTGGAGAAACTGCGCTAGTAATAACCTCTGCAGCTTCTTGCACTTCAGACATCGACATGTCATATCCGCCAGCCACCGAGAATAGTACGCCTTTCGCACCCTCAATTCTTACCTCAATCAACGGCGATTCGATTGCTTGTTGTGCCGCAATCGCTGCGCGGTTTTCGCCACTCGCCCGACCAATCCCCATCAAAGCCGAACCGGCATTTTTCATAATCGCCTTTACGTCGGCAAAGTCCAAGTTAATCAATGCATGCTCAGTAATCAATTCAGAAATACCCTGCACGCCCTGCCTTAAAACATCGTCAGCAATCTTAAATGTTTCAACTAGCGGCGTCCTCGGGTCAATCGTT
>DCGC01000015.1:0-2229 GCA_002315165.1 Candidatus Saccharibacteria bacterium UBA1788
GGAAGAGCGGCGAGGCCGAGGGCGAGGGCGGAGATGCCGAGGGCTGCAATCTTTAGTTTTTTCATTTTTGGAAATTTCCTTTTATTTTTATAAAAATTGACCTTTATATAAATAATATGTAAACATAAGCAAGATGTCAAGCGGATTTTTCAGCAAAATCGGGCTCGCGGAAAGGATTTACGAAGTTCGGGACAAATTCTTCTTTTTTCTTTTTTTCTTTTATGGTCTTTTTTTCGTCTTTTATGATTACTTTATAGTCGTTTACTTCGATGATTTCGCAACGATCAATAACAAGTTCGGGTTCAATAAACGACTTAAACGAAAATGGGCGGACGATGATTTGGACAACTTTGAACGTTGTAGTTTCTACAACATAATCAATAACTCGACCGAGTTTTTTACCGCTCTTCGTTTCGACTTTTAGGCCGATAAGGGAAAAGTTTAGCGCGAGGATTTTATCGAGCTTAATAACGTCGCCGTCGTTAACGAAAACATCACTAGAATCGACAATCAGACCAAAACTAGAGGATTCGCGAATATCACGAGTTTCGAGAATCGTTCCGTTCTCGCCGCCAGATTCCCCGCCAGCTAACTTAAAAGCGATAAGGTTAAGATTATTAGGGTCGACTATATCTTCGGTAATCGACGCAATCGGCGCGCCGACATGAAGGCTAAGGATTTTTAGGTTTTTTAGGCAAATTCCACTAATAAGCATAACCTTATTCTAACACTTCTTTAATTAAATCAAAACTAAAACCATGACGAAGAAGATAGTTTTTTAGTTTTTCGTCGTCATAGCGAGAACGCTTTTTTTCGATAATTTTAAGAATTTCTTCACGCTCGTCGCGCGGATGGTCAGCAAAGACGGCATCAATAATAACCTGGTCGACGCCTTTTTGCATGAGTTCTTGGCGAAGGCGCATTTCGCTAGTTCCCTTGCGCAAATTACGATTTTCGACAAAATAGCGAGCAAATTTTTCGTCGTCGAGATAGCCCTTAGAAATAAGGCGCGCAAGGACGGCTTCGATATCTTCGTCGAGAATTTCCGGGAGCGGACGAGTCGGGAGTTTATATTCTCGACGTAGTTCAAGAGGCTTAGCAAGGTTTTGTTCGCGGCGACGGTTTTCTAGGGTGCGCTTAGTTTTACGTGCTTTTAGGTGGTCGCGAGTTTCACGCACGGAACGCGGGCGCATAAAAACCCATTCAAGCGTGCGCTGGTAGAGCAAACTATATGCCGAAGCTCGACGATATTTTTCGAGCTCGTCGGGGGAAAGGCGACGACCAATCTTAATCTTAAAATCTACGACTTGGGTTAGGTCGAGAGAAAAGCCGAATTTCCCGTCGATAAAAATGTTAACACGATTATCGTTTTTCGCGGCGGCGCGAATATCGGTAATAAGACAGCTCGCGCCGAGAGAGTTAGACTGGTTAGTAATAATATCCATTAGTCGTTTTTAGCGAGTTCGCGGACTTTAGCTTCGATTTCTTCCATAAGCTCTGGTTTTTCTCGGAAGAGCTTTTTAACGGCTTCGCGACCTTGGCCGATAGTCTCGCCGTTATATTTTAGGAAAGCGCCAGCTTTATCGAGAACGCCGTATTGGACGGCGAGGTCGAGAATATCGCCGACTTTAGAGATTCCTTCGTTATACATGATATCGAATTCGGCGGTGCGGAAAGGCGCAGCGATTTTGTTTTTAACGACTTTTATTTTTGTACGGTTGCCAGAGATATTATCGCCGTCTTTGATTTGGCCGATACGGCGAATATCGATACGGACAGAAGCATAGAATTTTAGGGCGTTGCCACCAGTAGTGGTTTCTGGGTTGCCAAACATGACGCCGATTTTCATGCGGATTTGGTTAATAAAGATAACTGTGGCTTTTGATTTAGAAATAATTCCGGTAAGTTTGCGCATCGCTTGGGACATCAAGCGAGCTTGGAGACCCATTTGGGCGTCGCCCATGTCGCCATCGATTTCGGCTTGGGGGACGAGAGCCGCGACAGAGTCAACGACGATTAAATCTACGGCGCCAGAGCGAACGAGAGTTTCACAGATTTCTAGGGCTTGTTCCCCGTTGTCAGGCTGGGAGATTAGAAGGTCGCCAGTGTTAACGCCGATTTTACGGGCATAGGACGGGTCGAGAGCGTGCTCGGCATCAATAAAGGCTGCTTGGCCGCCTTGTTTTTGGATTTCTGCGATAGCGTGAAGTGCAAGGGTAGTTTTTCCAT
>DCGC01000015.1:2240-6825 GCA_002315165.1 Candidatus Saccharibacteria bacterium UBA1788
AAGATTCAGGACCATAGATTTCGATAATACGACCTTTTGGATAGCCGCCGCCGAGAGCGAGATCGAGAGAGAGCGAACCCGAAGGAAGAAGCTCGACGTCGATTTTTTTAGTTTCGCCGAGTTTCATGATTGAACCGTCACCGAATTGTTTGGTGATTTGGGAGATGGCTAGTTTTAAAGCTTCACTCTTTCCGTCATTAACTTGTTCTTGCCCATCCGATTTTTCAGCTTTCTTAGCCATAATTTTACCTCGTTTTAGTATAAGCTTATTTTAACCTTAATTAAGATAAAGCTCAAGAGGAATATTTAGGCATAAAAAATGGTAGTACCGACTGGGATCGAACCAGTGACCTTGGGCTTATGAGTCCCACGCTCTAACCATCTGAGCTACGGTACCACTAGAATTTATTGTAACATATATCGCACGGAAAGAAAAGAGACAGAACCACCTAGGCTAGCAGGGAGACTATTTCGATAGTTCTCTTTACGTCTTCGACGGTACTGCCACGGGAAAGGTCGCTGGCGGGAGCGTTGAACCCTTGTAAAATTGGACCGGCGGCGGAATAGCCGCCAAATTGTTCGATAGCTTTATAAAGTATATTGCCGGAGTTGAGGTCTGGGCAGATAAGGACATTTGCTTTTCCGGTGACTTGAGAGTTCGGGGCTTTTTTCGCGGCGACGGCGGGGTTAATCGCGGCGTCGAGCTGGAGCTCGCCGTCAATTAGAATTTCTGGATGGTCGGAGCGAATACGCCCGATAACTTCCCTGGCTCGAGCGATAGATTCGTCTTTTCCGCCACTACCGAGCGTAGAGAAAGACAGAACCGCAACGCGAGGCGTGGCGTTTAGGATTTTTATTGCGGTAGCGTAGGTTTGGACGATAATGTCGTAGAGCTGGTCGGCAGTTGGGTTTTTACAGGTTGCGATGTCGGCGACGATGAGACGATTTTTATCGGCTCGGTCAAAAACCATACAACTAGAAAAAGTCTTATCGGCCGCGCCGATGCCGTCACGGCAGGCAAGAATAACATCTCGAGAAGAATAATCAATACCGGCAATCAATGCGTCAGCAGTGCCGAGCTTGATTTTCTCGCAGGCATCAGCGAGGTCGGTTGCTGGGACAGCATCGATAGCTAGCTCATCAACGGCGGTTTTAATGATTGGGTTGTTTAATTCTGGAAAAACGATTTTCATTATTTTTTGCTTTCTGGCTCGGTGGCCTTTAGGTCTGTGATTTTTGAGAATTCGAATTCGGAAGTAAGAGAATCGGAGAGGGTTTGGGCTTTTTGTTGGTAGTTTTTAAGCTTGGAAGCGAGAGAATCAGCAAGGCTTTCGATTGTAGATTTAGGGCAAACATCAATACAATCGGCGAGCGACTTAGCGGAAGCAGCAAAACTATCAAGCATGGAGTTAGTCGCGTCGATAAGTGATTTAATATTCTCGGAATTATAATCGGCGGCGGAGATTTTTAGCGAAAGAATCGTTCCTTCGGCGGATTTTAGACCGTCACGAGTGAGCTTCGTTTTATCGCCATAGAGTTCCTTTAGTTTTTCGGAATTAGCAGTAAAAGTAGTCTTTAGCGAAGCGGTTTCGGAAAGAAGCGAGGTTTTAGAGGAAAAAGTAGCGAGAAGATTTTTAAGTTTTTCGTTATAGTCGCGATAATCGGACGGCAACAGGACGAGATTATCAAGAGTGGCAAGCTTTTCATTCGCAGAATCCAGGTTCGTAGTAAAAACTTCTTCGTCAGCCGTCGCTACGGCAAGTTTTAGCATCGAAAGATTTAGGTCAATGTCGCTATAAAGTTCTTTGGCAGTGGCGGTTTCGAATTGTACTTCGTTTTCAAACAATAGATAACCTTCAAAAACGGCAAGCGCAAAAACTATAAAAATAGCCAGCGCTCCGACAAGGATTTTTTTCGTTCGTTTTTTTATCATAGGCCTCCAATCGTAGAATTGATAAGGTTTGCGTAGGCGGCAGCTCCGGCAGGACGAAGGTGAATATTATCGGACCAAGTATAAGTGCCAAGATTATTAACAGCGATAGAAGCCCAATCGGCGACACGAACGTTAGCGTGGGAAGCGGCAAAGTTTTTAAGGAGATTGTTTTGGGAATCGCGAGGCTGAGAACCGGCATAGGCGGTGATAAAGACGAATTGGTGCCCGTCGCCAGCGGCATTGAGAATAGATTGGAGGGTGGCGGTAGAAAAGTTGGAGTAGTTAGTTGCTAGACCGATAACGATAATGTATGGCAAATTGCCGTTGTTTTTTGCGCGATAACTGGCGAGGAGAGAAATCGCCTTAGACATTTGGCGGTTTTTAGCGGCGTCGACATAGGAGCCGCTAACAGTAGAAAGAATCGTGCCTTTTGCGCCAAGGACAACGGAGTCGCCAATAACTAGAACTCGAGCATTGCCGAGAGACTGGACATTGGTGGTTACGGAAGAGGAGATTTTGCGGGTGGTTGTTGTGGTTTTTACAACGTTTACTTTTGCGAAAGCGGTCGAGGCACTGAAATATGGCAAAATATCGTCGGTTAGAGTCTCTGAGAAGTTAATTGCTCCAGAATAGTCGGGAGTTTGTTCGTCAGTAAGCTCTTCGGATGTCGAGATTTCTGCTCCAGCGTTGATACTTTCTTCGATTTTTGAGACTGTTGGGGCTTTGATAAGAGAAAGAACTGGAACGATAAGCGCGAGCACTAAAATGACCAGACTGGCGATTTTGTGTTTTTTAATGAAAGGCAGGGCGAGTTTATCGGTAAAGACGGAAAGACCGAGACTAATAAGAATCGTAAGCGGCGCAACTAGCCAAGGAAGCGAGGCGAAGAAGAAATTTTTGAAGATGAGATAAAGTGGCCAATGAAAAAGATAAAGATAGAAGGAGATTTTTCCGAGATATTCGAACGGGCGCAGGAACTTTGGCGCGGTGCAGGTCGTTTGGAGTTTGAGAACTGAGAGAACGAGAGGATAGCTAAGCGCAGCGGCGAGAGGCAAAACGACAACAAAAGTTTCCTTCGCAGAATATTCAGAAGTAAAGGCTAATACCGAGAGGGCGGCGAGGCAGAGCAGACTAATAGCCATCCAAAACCAGCGGTTACGCGTGATACGGCGAGGATTAAGTTTGCGATAATCGTGGCGGGCAGCAAGCGCGGCGCCAAAGAAGAAAGCTCCGATATGGGCGTCGAGGCCAAAATAGGCACGGTCGAATAAACCAAAATGCCAGCCAAAAATGCCCATCAGAATAAAAGACGAAACTCCGAGCAAAATACAAATATAGCTAAGCTTTTTTGTTGGAGTTTTATGGTTGCCAAAAAGATAGAAGAAAGCTGCAAAAACTAGGTATGCCAAAAGACAGACTTGGAGCTCGAGAGCGAGAAACCAAGTGTGGTTGAAAAGATTGGGAGTGAGTGCGCTCTCGTAAGAGGTGCCGTTAATAATATTTGCGAGATTGGTAGAAAAAGTTAGCGCATAGAGCGAGTTAGGGCGAGCTTTAACCAGCAAATCTGGGTCGGCGAAATAAGCTAGCGTGAGGGTAATAATCATACAAATCAAAAGCGGCGGCAAAAGACGGAGGATGCGAGTCGGGAGAAATTTTCGGTTATTGGGCTCGCGGATAAGCTTTGAGCCGATGAGGAAGCCGGAGATAAGAAAGAAAAGTTCTACGGCAATAAAACCGCCAGTAAGAGTGCCTGGAAAACAATGGTAAATAATAATCATGATAATTGCGAAACAACGCAGAGAATCGAGGCCAACAATGTGGGGTTTTTTATGCATATATAATGTATATTATATATCACAAGCGAAAAGAGCGAGGCTTGAAAAAAGTCGTAGCTTCTGGTAAAATAGTTCGCGGAAGGGTGGCCGAGTGGTTGATGGCACTGGTCTTGAAAACCAGCAAGTTAATAGCTTCGCAGGTTCGAATCCTGTCCCTTCCGCCATAAGGATTATGATGAAGAAAAAAGGTTTTACTGTTCCAGAATTACTAATAGTCGGATTGTTTGCTTCGCTTTTAGTGATTCTATTTTTTGTTCAAAAATCTAACGTCGAGGCGATGGACCGCGACGATAATAGAAAAACAGCAATTAATGCAATGTATTATGCACTTGAAGAAGGATTTTACGCGGAAAATGGCTATTACCCAGAAACGATTTCCGAAGAAAATCTTACAGTGATAGACCCAGCGTTGTTCACCGATCCGAACGGGGTTAACTTGGGCGAAGAGGGTAGTACTTATTCTTATGAAGCTGCAAACTGCAACGAAGGAAAATGTAAAGAATACACCTTGCGCGCAGTGCTTGAAAAAGAAGAAATTTATATTAAGAAAAATAGAACTTATTAATTATTCTTTTGATTTTAGTTTATGAACGAGACGAGCGATCGTCTCGATTTCGTCTGCTGGGGTGTCGACAAAAGGAAAAGTATAGGAAGTTTCGTCGCCGACGGTCGACATGCGCAAGGTGCCCATGCGAAAAATATAATCGAGGAAACTGTTGCGTTTAAAGCTAACGTCTTCGATGCGGCTAAGTTCGATAATATTAACGGATTTAGCGAATAGCGAAGTGGCGGTGATTTGGATAAGGCGTTTATCTGT
>DCGC01000015.1:6836-17266 GCA_002315165.1 Candidatus Saccharibacteria bacterium UBA1788
GTAAAGACGGTTCATATTATAGACTTTAGTGCTGATAAGTCCGGCGACAAAAGCAATTGCAATAAAGATAATAAAAATAATTATCAAAAGGCTTTTGATGAACGAATCGAAAAACATGGAAGAATCAAAAGTGCAGACTAAAAACAAAACAACACCAATGATAAAGGTCAGTAAGAAGCTAGAAAGCCAGATAGAAATAAGACCGAATTTCGAACGATAGACTTCGAGAACGATTTTTTCGTTTGGTTCGAGTTTGAACTCTGGGATTTGGGTGATTTTTTCCATGTTGACTCCTATTTCGTATTACGGAAAACGATTTGTTTGATTTTTTCGATAACTGGCTGGATTTCTTGAAGATTGAGGAAATAGCTCGCAAGAACATAAGCAACGAAGCTAGCTGCGGTAATTATACAGAATTTCGGAAAGGTAGCAAGGAAAGAGTTGTCGGTAGCCATGAGAGGAAGGAATTTTGTCATAGAGTAGGCAACACAACTAGTGATAAAACCGGCGGCTAGCATTTTAATAAAAGCAACAACGAACTCTTTATTGATAAGCTTGCCTTTTGAACGAGCTTGGAGAATGATTAATAAAATTAGAATTTCGAGAATTGCGCCTAGAGACTGCGCCCAACCGAGACCGCTAGTTCCGAAGCCAAGCGCATAAAAAAGAATCGAGAGGCCGATAGTTGCACCAATAGCAACAATGCTGACGATAAACGGAGTGCGGGTGTCTTGCTTTGCGTAGAAGCCACGTGACGCGATATGGAAAATACAACGAGCAAAAATTGATAAAATTAAGGTTGCTAAAATCGAAGCGATAAGTTTGTCCCCGCCATTTTTTACAAAGTTAACGACATAGCCACGTCCAAAAAAGGAAACGGCGGAAACTGGCAAGGCAATCCAAATAATCATGCGGAGCGCGGTGCGGAAGGTGGAGTTGAATTTTTCTTCGTTGCCTTCGCCGATTTCTTCGGTTAGTTGCGGGAAAAAGGCGGTAGAAATTGCGACGCCGATGAGGTTAACTGGCATGGTGTGTAGGTTTGTGGCTTGTTGGAAACTGCGCAGTGCACCAGCGCCCATGCGAGAAGATAAGTTAGTTGAAACGATAGTGTTCGCATAGTCGATTCCCTGGTCGAGAGAGCGAGCTGGGAGAAGTTTTAGAATAGAGCGGAAACCTTGATTTTTCCAATGAATTTTAAATTCATAATCAAAACCGAGTCCAAAAAGACCGATAATACTAACCATGACTTGGAGAATTGCACCAAAAACAACGCCCAGAGCGACGCCCATAATTCCCCCTTCGAAAATTTGCCAGCCAAAAAGATTGATTCCGTTTGTAAAACAAGTAATGCCAACTAAAATGCCGATATTATAAAGAGCTGGAGCGAGGGCATAAAAGACGAAACGGCCAACAGCCTGCTGCATTGAACAAAGAACCGTTGAGATTGAAAAAAGAAATGGGTTAATCGCGATAACGCGCATCATGTTAATGGCGAGAAGAGTGCCAGATTCGTCAAGACCTGGCCCGACAACATAGCGAACAAGCGGTTCGGCAAAAATCATAATAAGAACACTAGCGATTAATGTCACTAACGCCATAAGATTAAGAATGCTGGATGACAATTTCCAAGCAGAATCTTTATTTCCAGAAACGAGACGTTGGTTAAACACAGGAATAAACGAGACTGCTAGAGCGCCAGAAGTCAAAATAAAGAACATAAAATCAGGAATCGTAAACGCTGCGGTGTAGGCGTCGATGCCGGTAGGGTAAGTATCGAGATAATAACTATTAAGCAAGCGGTCGCGGAAAATGCCAAGCAAGGCAGAGACGAGAGTCGAGCTAGCAAGAACAACGGCTGCTGTTTTTACAGACATTTTCATATTAGCCAAGGCAACAACCGACTTAAAGCGAATACGTTTCATAATTTTATTATATCACCCAAAGATGATATTAGTTAAGTTTTGCAGCAGCTGGAAGCTTAGTGTCTTTAAGAAGCTCAGCAAGTTCTTTTTCTTCGAGAGTTTCTTTTTCGAGCAGAGCGAGCGCGAGTTTATCAAGAATCTTTGCGTTTGCTTTAAGAACAGCTTCGGCACGATTGGCAGCTTCGTCGGAAAGAGTTTTAATTTCAATATCAATTAGCTCGGCAGTTTTTTCGGAATATGGCTTGCCAGCGGAAATTGTATAGTAACCAGAATCTTCGCCTGGGAAAACTAAGTTGCGAGTTTTTTCGCCCATACCTTCTTCGACAATCATTTCTTTAGCGATTTCAGCAACAGCTTTTAGATCGGAAGAAGCGCCAGTAGTGATTTGGTCTTTGCCAAAAATAATCTTTTCGGCGATACGACCGCCCATGGCACGTGCGAGGATGTCTTTTAGATCGTAGATGCTCTTATAGCTACGGTCTTCTGGAGGAAGGAACCAAGTAACGCCGCCAGTGCGTCCGCGTGGAATAATTGTGACTTTATGGACTGGGTCAGAATTTGGCAAAACATGGCCGACAATGGCATGGCCAGCTTCGTGGTAGGCCGTAAGTTTACGCTCATATTCGTTCATAACTTTAGACTTGCGTTCTGGACCGATTGCTACACGTTCGAAAGCTTCGGTTATATCGTGATTAGAAATTTCTTTATGACCTTCACGTGCGGCGGTGATTGCAGCTTCGTTGGCGATATTAGCAAGGTCTGCACCTGAAGAACCAGCGGTTTTAGCGGCAAGAGATTCGAGGTCGACAGTTTTGTCAGCTGGTTTGTTTTTAAAATGTACTTTTAGAATTTCTAGACGGTCTTTGCGCTCTGGGAGAGTAACGTTAACATGGCGATCAAAACGTCCTGGACGAAGCAAGGCTTTATCGAGCATGTCAACACGGTTGGTTGCAGCCATAACAATAACGCCTGAATCATTATCAAAACCGTCCATTTCGACAAGAATTTGGTTTAGAGTTTGTTCATCTTCGCGACCAGCGCCACCACGAGCATCACGTTTATGAGCAACAGCGTCGATTTCGTCGATAAAGATAATTGATGGAGCATTTTTCTTAGCTTTGCTAAATAAATCACGAACACGAGATGCGCCCACGCCGACAAACATTTCGGCGAATTCAGAACCAGAAATGCTAAAGAACGGAACGTTAGCTTCGCCAGCAACGGCACGAGCCATGAGAGTTTTGCCAGTGCCTGGATCGCCAGCTAGGAGCACGCCGCGAGGAATTTTAGCGCCGAGTGTTTCGTATTTTTTAGGGTGTTTAAGAAAATCGACAATCTCGGTGAGGTCTTGTTTTGCAGATTCATTACCGGCGACATCTTTAAAAGTGACTTTCTTTTTGTCGGGGCCATAGAGCTTCGCCTTGGCTTTGCCAAAACCCATGGATTGATTGTTCATATTTTGGGCTTGATTGAAAAAGCGAGTGATAAAAATACCGACAATGAGAAGTGGCAAAGCTATCATGGCGATATCAAGAACAATGCCGAGAACATCAACATCTTCGACATACTCGATAGTTGGGTATTTTTCCGTGCAGGCGGTAAGTTCGTCGCCAGAAAGGTCAGAACAGAAATTCTTTAAACCTTGGTCATAAAGAGTGCCAGAAGCATCTTTGCGCGAGGTAGAGGAAGGGTAGTTATCGTCGTTGCGATAGATATTAAGGTTATTGCCGCTAACGACGATTTTGGAAATATCACTATTGCCAGAATTGACTTCGTTAATTAAGTCGGAGAGAGGAACTTCATCGATAGTGTCTTGACCTAAAAGTGACGAGATAAGAGCCCAGCCGAATAAGATGGCAAGCAAGGTGAAGAAAAAACTACGAATAGCGTTTGATTTGGTTTTTTTTGGATTTGGCTTTTTCGCCGGCGCTCCTGACACGATAAAAATTCTCCTTATAAATGTACTAGTTATTATAACATAGCAAGGTGATAAAAATTGTGATTATTTTTCTGTAACGTCGATGGTTATGAGGCCGAGCTCGTCACCTTCTTGAATGAGCGTGTAGATTTTTCCGCTACGGTTGATTAAATCAAAACCTAGAAAGACGCTAGTGCGGGTATTGTCCTCGTATTCGTCATAGACATTGTAGTTTAAACCAAGCGCTTTTTGCAGGTCGGATTTGGTTTGGTCGAAGCTACGACCTTTTTTAATATATTCGGCACAAAGTACGATACGATAGGCTTCAGTTTCCTTTTTGGCTTCGGCAATGTTTTGTTGGGTCGTGGCAACGTCTTGGTCGATTTGGTTTTTAAGTTCGGTATAGTCGTTTTCTGGGTCTAGCTCGGTGAGGGTTTTAAGCAGTTCTCCGCCAGCGCCAAGCAACTCGGAAGTCGCGTCGAACAAACTATCTAGATGTGCCTCGTAACAACCATTGCCAAGGTCTGTAAACATTTCTCCTGGGTCATCAAAAGTTACTTTGCTATCTTCGCGAGGCTCTTCGTCTATAATGTCGTCCAAAATGTCGTTAGAGATTTTGAGGGTAAATGTATTTTCCGATTCATAGTCGCAGTTTGCGGCCACGAATGCCACGACGTCGTATTTTCCGTCAATTGTATATTCTTCATCCAGCACGCCATCTCCAACGCCACGCCTATAAAATCTTGACGAAATTGTTTCCCATTCGCCAGAAGATTTTTTGCCTACAACACTAAGCGTCATTTTATCGAGTGGGCCAGTAAAAGTAATTGTGGCGTTCTTATAATCTTTGGCTGAAAAATAGAAATATTTAAGTGCTACTGGAGAAATATTATATTCTTTTTGGCAATAGTCGCGACACGGCAACTGTTCGCCTTTTGGAATAGAAGAAGCCTTAAGTGATATTTCAGAATCGTAATTATTCGTAAGGTTGCGTTCGGCAAGTTGCGACATAACATTATAGAATTGTTGTCCGGCATTCCCTGACAAGGTTTTTATAGCGTTGTCAGATCCGAGCGCAACAAGCATGTTTTGATAGCCATTTTGTTGTTTATTATTAAATGACGTTTCGACTATTTCGCCGTAATTCTCTAAAAAGGCAACTGCCGGATAGCCATCAAAATCAGGGACAGCTTGGTAGATAGGGTACCCTGTTCCACTTTTGATATAGGTGTCGTTGTAATGATTTTGATTAATGATATTGTTTAGCGGCTGGTTAGATACAGCATGAATTGCCATGTAGTTCGGTAAAGTTTCGTCGATGAAATTATTTTCTTTGCATTTTTCTCCAAAATTTTCATAGCAATAGCCACTACTAAAATGGTGGCCAAGCTCGTGCGCGGTAACAAGCGCCAAACTAGAATCTTGAATATTGCTTGGTAGAATATTAATAAATGGATATGACACCGTAGAGTTATACAATTCTGCAGTTTCCTCTCCGAATGCACTTCCTATTTTAATTAATATACTAGTTCCAAATTCACTAAACTTACGTCCAGCATAAGATGCTAGAACTGAGCTTCCATCTTTATATGGATTTGCGACATAGACCGGCATAGAATAGCGTAAGGTGTCTTCGTCTAGCCCATTGTTAGCGAGGACTTTTCCAATTTTAATGCTTGAAATGATACTTAGTTTTGAATATTCTTTATAATAAAAATATTCACCCAGGTTTTGTAAATAACCGTCAACGATATCTTCGAGCATATTGCCAAGTTTTTCAGCATCGGCGTCAGAGATTTTATCGTCGCCAGTGTCGGTATAGAAAATTACAAAGTTTCTGTTTTTGGAAAGCTTTGCTTTATTAAGCTTTGTGACATTATTAGTATATGCGTAGGCATTGTTGGAAAAAATTGAAGTTGCTGTGGAAAGATTGCTAGAGGCGTCGGTATCGAAATCGATATTATTATATAGCGCAATTCGCGCTACTTCTTTTATGGTGTCTTCGTTAAGTTCCTTAAAATGTTCATCAAGAAATTCTGCCAAATGCGGCGTCATATTCAATACACCACTTTGATATTTTTCTGGCAATTCCGACGGAGCGTAGGCAGCTTTAGCTGTATATAATATATATTCGTCGATAGAAATTAGTTTGTCGTTAAAGTCTGATTCGATTTTGGAAATCGAGGAGACGTTTTTAGCGTCACGTGATATGACTTGATTTTCTACAAGACGGCAAACTGGCCCGGCAAGGAAGAAAAATGAAATTAGAACGACTGGAGCGATAGCGAAAAAACGCCATACACCGCCACCGATTAGTTTGCCGATGACTTTTTTGGCATTCCATTTTTCGCGGCGCCAGCGTAAAATCCAGCGAACAATTCCCCAAATTAAGTTAAGTGCGCCGATTATTAAAATAAACCAAAAAAGCATGTTCCCTTTTAGAGCTTTAAGCGCATAGGAACCGTCAGCATAAGAAGCTGACGATTCTGCGCTATTTTTTAAGGAAATCGCAATTGGCAAAACAACAGCAACTATCCCCCAAATAGCAACTCTAAAAAATTTGATAAATTTTTGCTGTTTTTGCATGGTTTTCCTTTTTAGTCACAAACGACTTCGCCGAGAAACTCGATACAGTCGTCGCTATCGCTGTTGTAATTTTTTTCGTAGGTGCTAGAAATCAAATCGTAGAGCTTGTCGAATTCGGATTCGAGTTTGGTTGTGTCGTCAAAGTTTAGCTCATAGAGCGAGAGAATATCTGGCTTGTTTTTTGAGACGTAGTCGGATTGTTCGTTTTTGGCGTTGTTCATCGCAGTTTTTAGTGCATTGTAAGTGTCGCCATAGTAAACGGTTTTATTGTTCCAGTTTCTAGTCGCAGTGGCAGCAGCGAGAGTTTTTTCTAGCCAGCCCTCACCGTAAGTTTTTAGGGTTTCGTTACCAGAGTTGATGAGGAGGTTTGCTGCCGCAGTGATTTCAGCATCGCTGGAATCGTTATAATATAAATTACCGACAGCAACTGTATATTCGTGCCAAATTTCGTAAATATCAAGTTTAGAAGAAAGGTCTTCTGAGCTGGTGAAAATTTTATCGTAAACGGATTTGAAAGAGTCGTATTGTTTTTTAATTTCGGAATTACGTTTAACGCCAGCTGTTTCGCCAAGTTCGTCAACGAGACTGGTTCTAGTCATCGTGTCTTTACATTCTTGGACGTATTCTTTGTAGGTTTTAACGCTTGTATATTTTGAGTTGACATACTCTTCTATATATTCACACTCGTAATTGCTAGAAATTTCGTCGATTTCTGTTTTTAGGTTTTTTGCGGTTCGATAGGCAGGAGAATAATCGATGCGAAGAAGAATTGGTAAAACGATTGCTGCGGCAATACCAAGAACTAAAACACCACCACCAACGCAACACCAAGTGATGATGGCTTTTTTCTTTTTTGGATCCATAGGCTGTTTTGGCGGACGAGGCTGGACGTATGGCTGTTGATATGGCGGCTGGCCGTAAGGAGCGGGACCATACATTGGCGGCTGGTTCGGCATTGGAGGCTGATTTGGTATTGGTTGGCCCTGCATTGGAGGTTGGTTATTGTTGTTCATTATTTACGGCTCCGTTGGCGTCTTGGGTTGGTTGTTGAAAATTTTGCTGTGGTTGTTGGTTATATTCGGCGGACTGAATAGGTTGTTGGCCATATTGTTGTGGTTGTTGATATGGCTGAGCGTATTGTTGCGGTTGTGGTTGGTATGGCTGGGCGTATTGTTGCGGTTGGGGACCATAATATGGTTGGGCGACTGCTGAAGCCACTGGATAACCTTTGGCGGCAAGGCCAGCATCACCTTGGGATAAGATAATAATCCCCTCTACTAAGCCCCAAATGCCGTTTGCAGACATAGCGATACCAGCGATTCCACCAAGCGCAGCGAGGACTCCAGCCATAGTGATAAGAGACGACCAAGAAAGCGCCATTGGGAGAATCACGCTAGCAAGAAGCTCAACAACGATGCCGGAACCAAAAAGACAAACATGAATAATGCCTTTTTTCTTGTCGCCGAGATACCAGTTATGGGCGCCGACGGAACCGAGAAAAATGCCAAGGAGGCCTGCGGTCGTTGCCGATTTAGGTTTATTATAGTCGTTCATGTTTTCTCCTTTTTTATTGTTTATTGGAGCCTTTCATAAAAAAGGACACCGCGAGGTGTCTAATCCTTATCATAACCCGGGCGATACCCAAAATTACTTACGCGGTGCCCATTTCTAGATACCGCAAAGTATGAGCTATGATAAATTAAGGATTAGACATTTTTATTGTAACATATTTTTTATTGCGCTAGTGTTATAATTTAGGTATGTGGAAAAGTCTGTGGAAAACTATCCACCAGTCATATATTTTTATCGCGCTGATTGGCGGGATTATTATTGGAACTATTTTGTCTTTGGTTTTTAGAGTTGGTTTTTTCTCGTCGCCATTATGGCTAGTATTAGTTTTGATTTTATTTTTATACGCTTTTATAAAACCAAATTATTTTTTCTTGGTCGTTGCATTTTTTGCCGGGATATTAATTGCGTTTGTTCGAACATCAAGTGAGCTAGTAGGACAAGATTATGTAAAAAATTTTGTTGGCGAGACCGTTGAAATTACTGGCCAAATAAAAGACGACCCGAACACTGACGAAAGCGGCACGCAACTGAAATTAACTGATTTAGAAATAAATAACACGAAAATGCGTGGGGCAATTTTTGTTAAGGCAAGCAAAATTGAAAGCGTTCAACGTGATGACAAAATAAAAATTACAGGCAAATTGAGCGAGGGTTTTGGCATTTATGCGGCAAGCATATATCGTCCAGAAATAAAAGAAATAGCCCATCCAAATCCGGAAAATGTTTTTATAACTATACGAAATTGGTTTGCAAAAAGAGTAAAAGAAAGCTTGCCAGAAAAAGAAGCTTCGCTGGGGCTGGCTTATATTTTAGGTATGAAAAATAATCTTTCTGATGAGTTGATGGAAATTTTAAGAATTGTAGGCTTAACGCATATCGTCGTTGCAAGCGGAACGCATCTTTCTATTATTGTGGAGTTCGCGAAAAAATGGTTCAAAAAGATTTCTAGATTTGCTGGATTGTTATTTTCTTTGGTGTTAGTGTTTGGTTTTGGAAGTATGGCTGGCTGGACAGCATCGATTATGCGTGCGGCAATTGTGACTGTTTTAAGTCTGGTCGCTTGGTATTATGGAAGAAAATTTGGAGCGATGCGACTAATTTTGATTGCGATGGCAACAACGCTATTGATTAATCCGATGTTTTTAATTGATATTGGCTGGCTACTTTCTTTTGGGTCGTTTATTGGAATTATGATACTTGGTCCAGAGCTAACAAAGTTTTTTTATGGCAAGAAAAAGCCAAACAAAATAGCGGAAATTATTATTACGACAATTGCGGCGACTGCAATGTGTGCGCCAATACTTTTATATTATTTTGGAACAATTTCTTTGATTTCTTTGGCGGCTAATTTATTAATTTTGCCGACTTTGTCGATTGTGATGGGTTTAGTGTTTTTTGCTGGAATAACGAAAATTGGATTTTTAGCAAAAATAGCGCTAGATTACCATTTAGTTGTGATGGAATTTTTTGGCGCACAAAAAATGTTTTTGATAGAAATAGAAGCAGGAAACCCGTGGGTTTTCCTGCTCTATATTCCAATTATTTGTCCGTTAGTAATAATAAAAATTAAGCGTTTTAGGCACCGACGCGATCTTTGCTATTCTTTCTAGGAGCGTTGTGCTCGACATATTCGATAATTTTGCCAGCAACGTTGCGACGAGTGACTTTTTCAATTCCGAAACCTGGGGAAGCATTAACTTCTAGGACGACCGGACCACGAGCAGAACGCATCAAATCAACACCAGCAACGTGAAGCCCCATAGCGCGGGCGGCTTTAACGGCAAGTTTCTTTTCTTCGTCGGTTAGTTTGACTGACGTGCCAAGCCCGCCTTTGTGGAGATTAGAACGAAAATCATCATCGAGAGATTGGCGTTTCATAGATGCGACAACTTGGGAACCGACAACGAATGCACGAATATCGGTACCGGCTGATTCTTTGATATATTCTTGGATAAGAATATTCGTACCATCTTCGTTATAAAGATAAAAGGCCTGCAATGCGGATTTGGCAGCTTTTTTAGTGTCTGCGAGAACAACACCATTGCCGTGAGTGCCGGTGGCAAGTTTGATAATCATAGGAAGACCGATTTGCTCAAGCAAATCATCGATGTCGGCAGTGTTACGAGAAACGAGAGTTTTTGGAGTGTCAACGCCATGTTTGGTGAGAATTTGTTGGGAGCGCAATTTATCGCGTGCGCGAGTGATTGCAATCGAGCTGGCAGCGGTCCAGACACCTTGCATTTCGAACTGACGAACGATGGCGCAACCGTAGCGGGTCATGCTATTAGAAATACGTGGAATAATAGCATCAAATCCGGTTAGGCTTTCACCCTTATAGAGTACGTGCGGATGCTTTTCGTCGAGAGAAATATAACAATTTTTATATTTTATAACCTTAGCTTCGTGTCCACGAGCCTCGGCTTCGGCGACTA
>DCGC01000015.1:17291-23885 GCA_002315165.1 Candidatus Saccharibacteria bacterium UBA1788
GGTTGGGTCGAATAGTTTGCATTGCCATTGGAGAGAATTGCAATTTTCATAATTAGTCCTCGTGATTTAATCTTATATATTTTTTATGAAATTGAAAGGGATTTTTTTGCATTTCTTTGTTGAGGCTTTTAGCGCTCTTTTTCTTTTTTAGGTCAACTTCAGCTTTAGAAACGTCGACGATAAAATGATTTTTGATGGTTTTGCGGCCAATTAAGACTGGAAAATGATTTTTATTGCGATTAGAGAGCGCAAAATTAGAAATCATTTTTTTATCGCCAATCGTAACTAATAATGGCACACGGTAACGAATCTGTTCTTCGCCATTACTGCTACGAATCGTGACGACCGTAAACTCTTTGGTCTGAATTTTTTTGCCAAAAATTTCAAACGAAAGAATTCCGTCCTTTGACATGACAATATTATCGGCGTGGACGGCTGATGAATCAGCCCCCGTATCGATTTTTGCGGGGATATTTTTAATACCTTCAAGAGAAATGAAGGTATTGGCGCCAATAATCTTGAGTCGTGTAGAGGCCATAGCTATATTATATCACAGGCTAGGAGATTTGTCAATCTTAGAAGAGGTTACCAGAGAGGCGAGTCTCGACGCAGCCGGTAGAAGTGTTGCGGACGATAAGGTCAACGCCGTTAGCGGCGCGCTCGATACGGTGGGTAACCCAGCCGGAAGAATTACGAATAACTAAACTATTAGACAAAATACTACCCTCGAGATAAGAAACAGAGCCGTCAGGTTGACGCAAAATTAGCCCGTTTCTAACTAGCATTTCCTCTAGTTTGCCCATAAAATACCTCCGTTTTCGGGTATTATAGACCTTTAAGGAAGATAAGGCAAGGTTAATTCCAGAAACCGTCTTTCCCTTTTGTGTTGCGGAATTCTTCGAGAAGTTCTTTTTGTTTTTTCGTAAGTTTAGTAGGGGTTTCAACAATAATAGTAACGATGTGCGGACCACGATCGCCGTCAGCACGCATGACAACACCATGGCCAGAAAGACGGAACGGAGTGCCAGATTGAGTGCCAGCAGGAATTTTCATGCGAACATCACCATCAACAGTCTTGACGTCAATTTCGCAGCCGAGAGCTGCATCAATCATGGAAATTCTTTCTTCGGAAAGGATAATATTGCCTTCACGGGAAAGATGTTTATGGGGTTTAACGTTGATGCGGACATAGAGGTCGCCGCGGCTGCCGCCAGCTGGAGCTTCGCCGCCTTTGCCAGCCAAGCGAATAGCCATGCCGTCGTCGATGCCAGCTGGGACTTTAAGTTTGATAGTTTTATCGCTATCATGTTCACGCACTTCAACCGTCGTGCCAAAAATAGATTCTTCAAACGAAATAGTAGCAGAAGTTTCATAGTCGGCACCGCGAGCAGGACGACGTGTGCGACCACCGAAACCAAAAATACTGCCAAGAATATCTTCAAAACCGCCGCCACCAAAATCGAAGTTGAAATTTTGGCCGTTAAAGTTGAAGTCACCAAAAGGATTGCCACCAGCATTGCCGCCAACTCCAGCATGGCCGAATTGGTCGTAGCGCTCGCGTTTTTGTTTATCGGAAAGCACTTCGTGGGCTTCGGAAATTTCTTTGAATTTTTCTTCGGCCGCCTTGTCACCTGGGTTTTTGTCTGGGTGATATTTGATGGCTAGTTTTCTGTAGGCTTTCTTGATTTCATCATCGGAGGCGTTTTTAGAGACGCCTAGTACTTCGTAATAGTCGCGTTTTGACATGTATATTATTATAGCGTCTAGCACTCAAAACGCAAGAGTGCTATAATTTAGACAAATAAAGGAGATTTATGTCAAACCCACGTCTTATTTTGATTACAAACCCAGGAAGTTCTTCTCGTAAATATGCGCTTTATCGCGAAGATGAATTGCTTTGTTCGCTGCATTTTGAGTTTGAGGGCAAAAAAGTAATTTGTACCCTTAAAAAATCGGATGGAACAAAGAAAAAACTTGATGAAAAATATGACAATCTAAATGAGACTGTTTCTGCGCTTAACAAGATTCTTACCGAGGAAGGTTATCTTGGTGGGGTCTCAAAAATCGATGCAATTCTTGCGAGGATTGTTGCGACGGGCGAATATTTCACAAAAGACCATCTTGTAGATGACGAATGTCTAAAGATGCTCGAGGTCGCAAAGAAGCGTACGCCACTTCACGTGCCGGTTGTTGCTAATGAAATTGAGGCTTTTGTAAAAGAATTCAAAGGGACGCCAGTAATTACAATTTCTGATTCGGCTTTCCATGCGGATCGTCCTGATTTGATGAAATATTATGCAATTGATACGGAGCTTGCAGATAAAGCCGAAATTAAACGCTATGGTGCGCACGGTCTTTCTGTTGGTTCAATTGTTAATTATATGAAGCGCGAAGATATTTTGCCGGAAAAATTGATTGTTTGCCATGTTGGTTCTGGCTCGTCAGTAACGGCCGTGTTCCAAGGAAAATCGCTCGACACGACTATGGGCTATACGCCGCTCGAGGGCTTGATGATGTCGACGCGCTGCGGAAATATTGATGCCGCGGCAGCACTCGCAGTGAAACGTGCGATGAAAATTACCGATGACGAAGATTTGGAACAATACTTAAACAAAAAATGTGGTTTGCTCGGAGTGTCTGGGCAAAGCGACGATATGCGCGAGATTTTGAAACTACGCGACGAGGGCGACAAACGTGGCACATTCGCACACGCAATGTTTGTTTATAGACTACAGTCAGCAATCGGGCAAATGGCGGCAAGCTTGGGTGGAGTTGATGCTGTTGTTTTTACGGCAACAATTGGTGAACGTTCGAATCCGATTCGTCGCGAAACTGTCCAAAAACTCGAATATTTAGGCTTTGCTATGGATAACGAAAAGAACGACAGTGAATTAATTAATCGTCATGAAAATATCGCTGCGGCTAGCTCAAAACCAATTTGGGTCATCCGTACTGACGAGTTCGAAGAAATGATTCGCAGGGCGAAAGTAATTTTAGACGCAGAATAATGAAGCAAGTATTTGATTCCGAGACAAAAGAAATCCTCCGCATTGCGGGGGATTGTCTTGATAAGCCTGGGGATTTTGTGGAGTTGGGCTGTTACGAAGGTGACACTTCCCTGCTTTTGGCTGAATTATTAAAAAAATCGGGAGCGCAAAAACGACTTTGGATTTATGATTCGTTCGAAGGATTGCCAGAAAAGAGTGCTGAAGATTTTTCTGCGGCTGGGGTTGATTTTAAGAAGGGGGAGCTTTTTACAACAAAAAGAGAAGTGAAGGCAAGGTTTTTAAGGGCAAATTTGCCAGTTCCGATAATTAAAAAGGCGTGGTTTAACGAGCTAGCTGACAGTGATTTACCCGACGAAATTAGTTTTGCATTTTTGGATGGGGATTTATATGATTCGATTAAGGTTTCTTTTGATTTGGTTGAACCGAAAATGGCAAAAGATGGCGTGATTATTGTTCATGATTATAATAACCCAGAATTACCTGGAGTCACAAAAGCGGTGGATGAATTTTTAACAAAAAATCCGAAACGCTTAATGGTGAAAGAAAGTTTGGCAATTTTAAGATAGAAAAAGCCCCGTTTATTAACGGGGCCGAGCAGTTCGGAAGTGCTATGATTTTTTAGGATGTTGATCATTTGTCGCTTTTTGGCAAAGGCGTGATGTGTAAAAAAGGTCGAAGGGGATGTGGGATGTGTGTTTATATAATTAAACAACCGAACTGCTCATAGGAGAAAACCCCATATTTTTCTCCTTTTTTTATTGTACCACAAAACAAAAAATAATGCAAATAATACGAAAATTAGCAGTCTTGACACGAGAGTGCTAGTTTGCTACAATCAGAGGTAGCTTAGCAGTCCCGAACGGAAAGTGCTAGAAAATTCAATAATTTATAGGGGGAGGAGGAAACATGTCTAAAACTATCGGTATCGACCTCGGAACGACCAACTCGGCATTTGCCTATATGGTCGCTGGGAAGCCGGAAGTTATCACTAATGCAGAAGGAGATAGAACTACTCCGTCTGTGGTTGCTGTCACGAAAAAAGGCGACAGGCTCGTCGGAAAAGTCGCGCAAAGGCAACGCGTCACGAATCCAAAAAACACGATTTATGGTATTAAACGTCTAATTGGTCGTAAATTTGAGGACAAAGAGACGCAACGCGATCTTGAGACTATGCCTTATAAAATTGTCAAAAAAGGCAATGGCGTAGCTGTCGAAATGGATGGAAAAGAATATACTCCAGAAGAAATTTCTGCGATGATTCTCTCAAAAATCAAAGCTGACGCAGAAGCGTTTCTTGGAGAAAAAGTAACAGAAGCGGTTATTACTGTGCCAGCCTACTTCGACGATTCTCAGCGTCAGGCTACTAAGGATGCTGGCAAGATTGCTGGTCTAGAAGTAAAACGTATTATCAATGAGCCAACCGCAGCAGCACTTGCTTATGGTATTGATTCGAAAAAAGACGAAAAAATCGTAGTGTTTGACCTTGGTGGTGGAACTTTTGACGTTTCGGTGCTAGATATTGGTGGTGGCGTTTTTGAAGTTGAATCTACCAATGGTGACACCCACCTTGGTGGTGAAGATTTTGATAATATTATTGTAAATTATCTCATTGATGAGTTTAAGAAAGAATCCGGCGTAGATATTCGCAACGATGCGGCTGCAATGCAACGCATTAAGGACGAAGCAGAAAAAGCTAAAAAAGAGCTTTCCTCTACGACGAGCGTAGAGATTAACTTGCCATTTTTAACCGCAGATGCGGATGGTCCAAAACATTTTGAATACACTCTCACTCGCGCGAAACTAGAAGAATTAGTTGCTCCATTAATTGATAGATTGGCCGGCCCGGTTGAGAAAGCTTTGAAAGATGCAAAACTTTCTGTTTCTGATATTAATGAAATCGTGATGGTTGGCGGTATGACTCGCATGCCGGCCGTTGTTGAAAAAGTTAAAAAGATTTTTGGCAAAGACCCAATGCAGGGCGTAAACCCAGATGAAGTTGTTGCGACTGGTGCGGCTGTACAGATTGGTTCTATGCAGGGTGACTATAAAGATATTGTTTTGCTTGATGTAACTCCATTGACGCTTGGAATCGAAACGATGGGCGGGGTAAGAACTCCTCTTATTGACCGCAACACAACAATTCCAACTTCGAAGTCTCAAATCTTTTCTACCGCTGCAGACAGCCAGCCGCAGGTAGAGATTCATGTGTTGCAAGGCGAACGCGAAATGGCCGCGGACAATAAGTCCCTTGGACGCTTTGTTCTCGACGGAATTGCGCCAGCTCCTAGAGGTGTACCACAGATTGAAGTAACATTTAATCTTGATGCAAATGGCATTCTTAATGTAACTGCAAAAGATAAAGGGACTGGAAAAGAGCAGTCAATTACGATTCAAAATTCTGGCAATATGTCTAAGGAAGATATCGAAAAAGCGCAAAAAGAAGCTGAGCTTCATGCTGATGAGGACAAAAAGAAGCGCGATGCGATTGACGCTAAGAACCACCTAGAAAATCAGATTTATCAAACAGAAAAAATGATTGATGAATATAAAGATAAGATTTCTGATGATGATAAGAAGACGCTAAAAGACGCCGCAGAAGAAGCGAAAAAAGTATTAAACGATACAAACGCCGACAAAGAAAAATTAGAAGCGGCGGCGAAAGAATTGTCTGACAAATTGATGCCGATTGGGGCGAAGCTCTATCAGCAAGAGGCGCCAAAAGACGAAAAAGGCGACGATGATGCGGTAGAAGGCGAAGTTGTAAACGACAAGAAATAAGCCCAACAAAAAAATCCGCTCGTAAGGGCGGATTTTTGATGGCGATTTATTTAGTGTAATTGCCGTTTGCGTCAAAGGTAAAATCTTCGACATCGCCATAAGATGAGCCGTAAGCTTTTACTGTGGCGATAATCCAGTCGGCAAGTTCCCAGATGCCAAAGGTGCACCAGTTAAAGAGGAGCTTACAGACACCGGTGCCGATTTGACCACGGATAAAACGATCGATGCCGAATCCACCGAGAAGGAAGCTGAAAACCCATACGAAGAGGTGTTTGTTGATTTTTGTAGTTTTAGTAGCCATTATTATTCCTTTTTTAGGTTAAGCTTAGTATAGCATGTTTCCCGCTCTGGCAACAATAATTTCTCTAATGCAAATACTGCTCTTTTGACGGCTCCGATGGGGTTTGCTCGTGGTGGCTACTACTATTACGGTGGTGGTAAACTGTATGATCAGTCGTCCTACGGTCACTACTGGTCTCGCCATGTCGGCTCGTTTCCTTACCTCCTGAGCTTCTGTTCCGTATTTGTCAGCCCTCAGGGTGGTGGCGATCGCGGCTCCGGCTTCTCGCTTCGTTGCCTTGCCCGGTAGACATCAAAAAACCGCAAGGGGCTTGATTTTTATAGAATCGTGTGGTAGGATAGGTTTATAAGGATTTATCTCTCTTCTTTGCGAGGAGAGATTTTTAGTTTTGATATTGATTTTTATTTCTTCAATAGAAACTTCCATCCTTCCTCCTTTCCTACGTATTGTTAATGTCCCTTACGGTTAGTTCTATTTTATCATCTTTCCCGCTCCGGCAACAATAAT
>DCGC01000015.1:23929-24552 GCA_002315165.1 Candidatus Saccharibacteria bacterium UBA1788
TTTTGATGGCTCCGATGGGGTTTGTGAAGGGTGGAGCTTATAGTGGTATCGACGGCACGTTCTCGTATCGACTAACAGACGGTCTTTATTGGCATTGCCATGCCATCTCGTCTACTAATTCTTGTTATTTAGGTCTTAGCTCTCGCTATCTATTCTCTTGCAATAGTACTATTCGGGGCTTTGGTTTTTCTCTTCGTTGCCTTGCCCGGTAGAAAAATCCCCTAGAATAATCTAGGGGAACCTAATAATAGCTTGGCGATAAAAAGCAGAATAATGATAATTAAGTAGAACTTAAAGGTATAGACCTTAATCCAAAAAATCGTTCTGACAATTTCGACAATTGCTAATATCATAATGATAAAAAGAACTAATCGTAGCATGGCCACCCCTCCAATCGATTTGGATATATTATATCATATTTCTAGCGGGCAAGGCAGCGAACCGAGAACCCGTAGCCGTGGCCGTTGCGACTCTGAGGGTAGATGAGACCGGAATTGAAGTCCAGGCTATAAGAAGTCGTAGATGAGTCGATACGGTACGACCAGTAGAGGCCGTAGGACGACCGAAAGTTCAGATTGCCGTCACTGAAAGCGTAGTAACCAGCACGTCCAAACCCCATCGGA
>DCGC01000015.1:24565-32275 GCA_002315165.1 Candidatus Saccharibacteria bacterium UBA1788
CGGAGCCATCAAAAGAGCAGTATCTGCATTAGAGAAACTATTGTTGCCGGAGCGGGAAAGGTATAAATCTACCTATTCGTGATGATACTTTCCACCACTATAAATTTCTTGCGCTCGATATACTTGCTCCGCCACAATCAATCTCGCAATCATGTGCGGAAATACTAATTTAGAAAAACTCCAAACAAAATCCGCCTTATCTCGCACTTCCTGAGTCACTCCAAAAGCCCCGCCAATAATAATTACGACATTTTTACCGAGCATAAAAGCCTCAGACAATTTTTCCGACAATTCTGGTGAAGATATATTTTTACCTCTCTCATCAGCTACAATTACAAAATCATCATGTGAAAATGGCCATTTTTCCAGTGCAATATTCAATTTTTCTTCTTCAAAAATCTCCCATTTTATATCAAAAGGCTTCCTTAGCCGCTTTTCGTATTCAAAAATCGCTTCGCCAGCCCAATTTACGTGCCTTTTCCCGCCAGTAATAATTCTAATCATAGCACTATCATATCACGAAACCCCTCCAGGCTTGCATAAAAATAACTTTTTTGGTATAATAGAAAAAGTTACCAAAGACAGCGACGGGCTTCGCCTTAATTATGTCGCCTAGGCAAATTCTTATATATTTGGTGACGAATCTTAACAATTAGCTAATCATTTTAAACCAAAGGACTTTTTATGGCAATTTCAAAAGATAAAAAGAATACGCTGGTTGCTGATTTAACTGAGCTTCTTTCGAACTCAAAACTCGTTGCTTACGCCCAGTATCAAGGCATGACTGTTGCCGAGCTCCAAGAGCTTCGCAAACTTGCCCGCGAGTCTGGCGTAAAAATCAAAGTTGTTAAAAACCGTCTTGTTCGCGTCGCTATGAGCGAAATTGCAGCCTACAAAGACACCGATACTACCGGTCTTGTTGGCCAATTGCTTTACGCTGTCTCCGATGATGAAGAATTCGGTGCTGCTAAGGTTCTTGCAAAATTTGCAAAAACCCACCCAGCTCTTCAACTCGTAGGTGGTTTTAACGACGAAGGTGCAAATCTTTCCGAAACCGAAATTAAAACCCTCGGCTCTCTCCCAACCAAAAACGAGCTTATTGCTCAAATCGTCGATACCTTATTGTCTGGCATCAACGGCATCGTTTCTGGCTTGGAAAATCGCGAAGACAAAGCAACCGAAGCGTAATTTACTATTAAACTTAATAAATATCTAAAGTTAGGAATTTACTATGGCTACTGATATTAAAAAATTGGCTGAAGAGTTAGTCAATATGACTATCCTCGAAGTCAACGAACTCAAAACCGTCCTTAAGGACGAATACGGTATCGAACCTGCTGCTGCAGTTGTTGCTGTCGCTGCTGACGGTGCCGCCGCTGCCGATGAAGGCAAATCTGAATACGACGTCGTCTTGAAAGACGCTGGCGCACAAAAAATCGCAGTTATCAAAGCTGTCAAAGAAGCTACTGGACTTGGTCTTGGCGAAGCTAAAGCTATCGTCGATGGCGCTCCAGCTACCGTAAAAGAAAAAGTTGCAAAAGCTGACGCTGAAGCTATGAAAAAAGCTCTCGAAGAAGCTGGTGCAACCGTCGAACTCGCTTAATTAAATCAATCGATTAGCTAATGTGTTACAAAACTTCTCCCATGATGGGAGATTTTTTGTTAATTTTACAACGTTTTTCATTATACCCCAGTTATCTTTGTGGAAAACTAAACAATAAAAAACGTTGACAATCACGCACTTGGGATATAATATAATATCAGTACTATATAAAAATAATTGGGAACAGGGTAATGTCTGAGTTACCAGAAAAACAAATAAAAAGACTCCGCAGTCTCATTCAAGAAGCCGAAACCAACCTAGCTGCCGCTAAGGAGCTTTTGACATCTGTCCTCGGCGACGGTGGCACAATCGTCGTTCCTCGCGATACCGTTACGTCTTCTCCTGAAGGTAAAATTATCGAAGGTGTTTTTGACGGCCAAATCATGATTGGTCCCGATGGTAAAAACTACCCAGTCCCAGCCAACTATGCTTCTAAATCCAAACTTGTCGAGGGTGACCTAATGAAGCTCACCATCACCCCAGAAGGCAAATTCCTCTATAAACAAATCGGCCCGGTCGATCGTAAAACAGTAATCGGCACCCTTATTCGTCACGAAGACAAATATTACGTTGAAGTTTCTGGCCGTGAATATGAAATTCTCTACGCTTCTGTTACTTATTTCCACCTCAAAGAAGGGTCCCAAGTCTCCATTGTTATCCCAGCCGACAATCAAGACGCCAACTGGGCAGCAGTAGAAGCTTCTCTCTAATTTTTGTGCTATAATTCATATATATGAGGAAAGCACTCTATCGAAAGTATCGTCCAAAGTCCCTAAGCGACGTTATTGGCCAAGAACACATCACTAGTATTCTACTCAATAGTCTTAATAAACATCAATTCTCTCACGCCTACCTTTTTACTGGCCCTAGAGGCACAGGTAAAACTTCTATCGCACGCATTCTCGCTCACGAAATAAATAATTTTGACTACGAACTAGAAGATAGCTATATAGACATAGTCGAAATCGACGCCGCCTCCAACACGAGCGTCGACAATATTCGTGATTTACGCGAAAAAGCTACAATCGCTCCAGTCAAAGGACAATACAAAATCTATATCATCGACGAAATCCATATGTTAAGCAAATCCGCTTTTAATGCTTTGCTTAAAATTCTAGAAGAACCGCCTGAGCATATTATTTTCATCATGGCTACAACTGACATCGAAAAAGTTCCTATCACCATTATTTCCCGCGCCCAAGTCTTCAATTTTAAACTCGCAGATACTGATACTATGCAGAAATATCTACGTCATGTCTCTGATGCTGAAAATATTAATATCGAAGATTCCGCCTTAAATATCATCGCACATCGTGGTGGCGGCTCTTTCCGCGATTCGCTTTCTCTACTCGATCAAATTTCAACTATTAGTGATGCTAAAATCACCGCCGATATCGTCAATTCCTCACTGGGCATCCCAGCCGAAGAAAGCATCAACCAGCTCCTTAGCTATTATCCGTCCGGAGATTTTGACTCTATCACTAATACATTAAAAAACCTTCTTGCTACCGGACTTAAACCTGAATCAATCGCCGAATCTATTATTAAAAAAATTACCAATAACCCAAAACCAGAATTACTCACTTTGCTAAAAAAGCTCCCGTCAGTATCTAGCCCTTTTGCCGAAGCTAAGCTGCTCCTTGCTGTTTTGCCAGAATATACAACACCAGTGGCTACTCAAGTTTCTTGTCCTACCCAGCCAGCTACAACAATTCAACCAACCCAGCCCACTCAAACCATCCCAACCCCCGCTACAAAACCAACCCAACCGAAAACACCTATTGCCGCACCGCCAGCCAAACAAACTCCCCCAACCCCTTCCATCGATTCCGCCGACTTTTCTTGGGATAATTTTCTAGCCGCCGTCAAGGCCGACAGTGGTCTTCTTTGCTCACAATTCAACAAAACAACTCATAAAGTCACAGATAAAACTCTAGAAATTTTTCCCGAAAAAAAGTCCACCAAAGATATGCTCGAGCGCAAAAATAGCATAGAAACTATTCGCAAATATATCGGCGACAGGGAATTGATTATCCATGACCCCGAAGACAGCCAAAAAGACTCTGCTCTTTCTAAAATATCTGATATAATGGGTGGCATACAGGAGGTCAAAACTAATGGAGGAGAAATCCCGTTCTAATCCCGATGGGCGCATTCCGCCTCAAGATATCATAGCCGAAAAATCGCTACTCGGCGCCATCCTTTTGTCCGACACTATTTTTCCAGATATTCTAGAAACTATCCAAGCCAAAGATTTTTACGACAATCGCCATTCATTAATTTTTGCCGGAATGACTTCTCTTTATAGTCACCACCGTCCTATTGATTTACTCACACTCACTTCTGAACTCAAAGCCCTCAAGACCCTCAAAGAAGTTGGCGGAGCTCCATACCTAACCGAACTTACTAATTTTGTCCCGACCGCATCACATGCCAAAGCCTATGCTGAACTCGTAGAAAAAGCCTCCGTCCGCCGCAAACTTATCAAAGCCGGAATTAATATTACCGAAAAAGCCTACAACGAATCCACCGAAGTTACCGAGCTTATCGGTCAAGCTGAAAAAGACCTTTTCGAAGTCTCCGATAAAACCACTAAAAACGATTACAGTTCGCTCGAAGATTTGCTCGGCGATGCTTTTGATCGTATGGAAAATCTCCATAAAAACAAGGGAGCTTTACGTGGTCTAAAAACCGGTTTTCGCGACCTGGATAAAAAAACTGCTGGATTCCAAAAAGGCGACCTCATAATTATCGGCGCTCGTCCAGCAATGGGTAAAACTACCTTTGCCGAAAACTTAGCCTATAATGTTGCCACCATCAATAATAAAGCCGTCCTCTTCTTTTCCATGGAGATGGCCAAAAACGAAATCGTAGACCGTATAATTTCAGACGTTTCTGGAGTAGAAAACTGGCACATTAGAACAGGGAACATTAGTGATGAAGAATTCTCCAAGATTGGTGACGCTCTCGGAGAAATGAGTGAAGTTCCACTTCTTCTTGACGACACTTCCAGCATGACAATTCTCGAGCTTCGCAATAAAGCTCGCCGCGCCGCACATGACCATGATATCGGCATGGTCATCGTAGACTACCTCCAGCTTATCCAAGGTTCCGACCGCTACGCTGGCAACCGCGTCCAAGAAGTCACCGAAATTTCTCGTGGTCTAAAAATCCTTGCCCGCGAGCTAGAAGTTCCAGTTATCGCCCTCGCACAGTTGTCTCGTAACGTCACCGGCCGTGATGACCCTCGCCCAGTCCTTTCCGATATCCGCGAATCTGGCTCTATCGAGCAAGACGCCGACATTGTCATGTTTCTTCATCGTCCTGACTATTACAACCAGAACAAAGACGATTATGTCGAAACTCATATCACCGAACTTATCATGGCTAAGCACCGTCACGGCTCAATCGGCAAAATCGAGCTTTACTTCCACCCAGAACTTCTTCGTTTTATGTCACTCGATAAAACTCATGACGAATAGCATATTCGTGATATAATACTTATGTGAGTAAAACCGACATCTCGAAACTTTTTTTATACCGCTACCGATTCTATATTGGTTATATATTATTAAGCATAGCGTTCGTTGCTCTTTTATTTATATTGCCGCTAATCTCCCCAAACGGCCTATCGACCGCCGAAATGCAATCTACTGTCGATTCTTACAATCTTCATTTTTCTTCAATCACTAGTGGAGATCTCGTCGATCTTCCATACCATATTCTCCAAAAAATCTGTATTTTATTCTTCGGATTTTCCATCTACTCAATCAAACTTCCTAGTATTATTATTGGCCTATTTTTAGGACTACTCCTTATTCTTCTGCTTAACCGTTGGTTCAAATCAAACGTCGCGCTTCTTGCATCTATCCTAACCGTATTATCCGTCCCATTCCTATACCTAGCTGGGTCCGGAACTCCGCTCATTATGCTCGTTTTTTGGCCAACTTTTCTGCTTTGGCTCGGTTCAAAAATCCAAGGCGTTAAAAAGCCGCGCCCTCTCTATTGTTTTGTCTTTGCTTTTGCACTTCTATTATCTATTTTTACGCCGCATCTAATTTATCTAGCCATTTTTATCATTCTTTTTGCCATAGTCCAACCCCACCTCCGCTTCACCATTAAAACTCTTCCAAAATTTCCACTTATTTTGACTATTCTAATCATCTTAGGCGGCGCCAGCATGCTCCTTATTAACATCATTTCTAATCCCTCGGTCGCACTCTCCCTCTTTTTTGCAGAAAACTTCAATGCTGGTGATTACCTTAACAATATCAAAACGGCAATCGCTCCATATTTCTCATGGGGCACGGTTCTAGAAGGGGTCTATTTGTCTCCGCTTATCGGGCTTGCTACTTTTGCTATTGCGCTTACCGGACTCTTCTCTACTCGCAAAGGTTTCTTTGCTTCGCGCAATTCCATCGCAACCTATCTTATCATCTTTACCCTACTATTATCAGGGCTCAATCCAGATTCGTCACTATTACTTCTACTACCACTTTCTATCCTTATTGCGCATGGTTTGCGTTATATTCTCGAAAAATGGTATGGGCTATTCCCAGAAAATCCCTACGCAAGAATTCTTGCCATAGCACCAATCAGCCTTTTTCTAGGCATCATCATCATCTCCGATTTGTCTCATTATATCTTCGGCTATAGATACTCACCAGCAGTAGCTAACCAGTTCAATGATGACATTACCCTGGTATCAGAAGAACTAGACGAAAGTGTCTCGCTCTTGCTCGAATCGGGTTCATTGGAATATCAATTCTATCAAGTATATGAAGACCGCACTCATAATATCAAAGTTGTAGATAAAGTCCCAAATAATCTCATTGGGCCCTTAGCAACTATCGGCAAATGGTCTGGCGAAGAAGAAATTTTATTGCCAGTTTCCAAAATCATCACCTCGCCAAAATCTTATAACTCTGATAGAATATACGTATATAATATTTCAGATACCGAGGAGTAGATTATGGGTCAAACAATGGACCAAATGAAAATGATTAACCAACTACGCAAAGCACAAAAAGATCTCAAAAACGAAATCGTTGAAGTTGAAGCTGGTAATGGCGCAGTCGTAGTCCAGATTAACGGTGAACTTAAAATCAAAAAAGTCAAAATCGACCCAGAAAAAGTCGATTTAGACGACATTCACGAACTCGAACGCTGGATTGAAAACTGTCTTCGTGATGGCTACGCTAAAGCTCAAGAAATCGCCACTGATAAAATGAAACCGCTAATGGGCGGACTTGGTAACTTCGGACTATAATGCTCCCAAAGGCTCTTGAAGACACCATTGAGGCTCTCGGTAGATTGCCGGGGGTTGGACCGCGCACCGCAGAACGATATGCCTACTTTCTGTTCAGAGCAAACCCTCAGCTTTCAGCTAATATCGCCAATACCCTAACAAACCTCCACAGCTGCGTTAAATCATGTCCGATTACTTTTGCGCTCATCGATACATGCGACGACTTATCGCCGTTCTATTCCGATCCGTCTCGCGACAAAAAAACTATTCTCGTAGTTGAAGAGCCTCTTGATATTTATGCCATCGAACAAACCAAACAGTTTTCTGGTACTTACCACGTACTTGGCGGAGCCATTTCCCCAATCGACGGCATTACTCCAGACCAACTCCACATTAAAGAATTAGTCTCTCGCATCGCTAAGGACGAAGCAACGGAAGTTATCATAGCAACCAACCCATCCGTCGAAGGGGAATCCACTGCTCTACTTCTTCAAAAAATCCTTCGCGAAAAATATCCAGCTCTTAAAATTACCCGCCTTGCTCGCGGCCTACCTCTCGGCGTAGATTTATCATATGCCGACCAAATTACACTTAGCACCGCATTATCTAATCGAACCAATCTATAATACTTATGTTATAATATCTATATGGATATTATAATTTTATTTTTATTATTAGTCATTGCTGCCTTACTCGTTTTTGATGTCTCGAAAAAATCTAATTCCGATCAAAAAGACTTCAAAAAACTCGAAGAGCGCATGATTCGTGTCGAAAGCGAAGTTGATAAGTTGGCTCCAAAAATCGAAACCGAATTCCGCGAAAATCGCAAAGAAATCTCCGACAATCTCAAGGGCATCCA
>DCGC01000015.1:32302-32462 GCA_002315165.1 Candidatus Saccharibacteria bacterium UBA1788
ACGAAAAGAAGCTTGAAGAAATGCGCGAGACTGTAGACGAGAAACTTCGCGCTTCCGTCGAAAAACGTTTTAATGAAAGTTTTAAATCTATCTCCGCCCAACTTACGCAAGTCTATGAAGGACTAGGCGAAATGAAAAATCTTGCCAACGGTGTAGGGGA
>DCGC01000006.1:0-12331 GCA_002315165.1 Candidatus Saccharibacteria bacterium UBA1788
CGGCCACTACTGGTCACGCCGTATCTTCTCATCAGCGTTTTCTTACCGCCTGTACTTCAGTTCCGGCAGCGTCGGCCCTCAGAATATCATCAATCGCGGCCTCGGGTTCTCGGTTCGTTGCCTTGCCCGCTAGAAGTTAAGCTGATTTTTGCGAATGTTCAGAGCGCCACTTTTTTATTTCGCTATGGTTACCCGACAAAAGAATATCTGGAACAGTCATACCGCGAAAATCATATGGCTTGGTGTATTGCGGATATTCAATATTGTCGCCATCGGAAAAACTTTCGACAAGGGCAGAAGTCTCCCCGCCGAGTACCCCTGGAATAAGACGAACAATAGAGTCAACCATAATCAGCGCTGGGAGCTCGCCACCAGTAAGGACGTATTTGCCTAAAGAAATTTTATAGTCGACAATCGAGAGAATGCGTTCATCATACCCCTCGTAATGCGGACAAAGAATAATATAGTGGCCGCCTTTCGTTGCAAAATTTTCAGCCATAGGCTGGGACCAAGTATCGCCAGCTGGGGTAGGAATAATTACTTTTGCGGACGGATCTTTAGATTTAACAGATTCAATAGCGGCGAAAACCGGTTCACAGCGGAGTAGCATACCATCACCACCACCGTACGGAGTATCGTCAACTGACTTATGCGGGCCAAGCCCGAATTCGCGAAGATCAACAAAATCAAACTCGGCAATTCCCTTGTCTTTAGCTTTCCACATCATAGAAACGTCAAGATAAGGCCTTAGTGCATCCTGGAACAGCGTAATAATTGTAAATTTGATTTTTGGCATAGACCTATTCTATCACATTTGCCAAAAAAGCTAAAGTGTGCTATAATTAAAAGATAAGCTCTTTCTTTTAGACAGACAGGGGAGGTGAAAAAATGAAGAGCGAATGTACCTTTAACTTTAGGCGAGCTTTTGCGATTGTAATTAGAATTTTAATCATATTAGCGATTGTTGTCGGAATTTTTATCAAAGAGTTTGTACACGAACGGACTCAAATAAGCGGAACCTATGAGGTTGTGACTGATAAAGGCGTCGTTTTAACTTTTGAGCCAGAGACAAAATATACTTTTGATGGTAGTAGTCTATTCACCTCAAAGAAAGGGATTTCAGGCACTTGCTATGAATCGGAAAAATTTCGAGTTTATAGCTATAAAGATAACGAAAAGACTGTCGAGGTAGCCTATATGAAGCAAAATCTTATCGTGTCCTATACAGACGCAAAAGTTCGAAAAAAGTAAAATCCCCATTTCTGGGGATTTTCTCATTCTTGGGAAAGGATTTTGCCGGTACCGTATTCTAGATGAAGAAGGCGTTGGTTACGAGAACCGCGAAACTTAAGAGTTAAATCGCGTTCTTCGAGAATGAAACGCCCGTCGATTAGAGCGTCGAGAGATTTTAAAAACTCCCAAGCTGCACCGCCGTATTTTTTGATTTCTTCGTAGGTAAAACCCGAGAAGCTCCAGACATTCCAGCCAAGCTCTTTGCGGCAAAAATCAGCAATCTCTTTGCAGGCTTCGGCCTGACAAAACGGCTCCCCGCCACAAAAAGTGATGCCAGTTTGTCCCTTAAAAGCGCGGAGACGCTCTTTTACTTCTTCGATATCGACTAAAATGCCGCCCTCAAAATCCCAAGTTTCTGGGTTTTGGCAACCTTTACAATGGTTAGGGCAACCTTGCGTCCAGAGTACGGCCCGAAGGCCGTACCCGTTAACAATGTTGTCATGTTCAATAGGACCAGACAAGCGAATCTGCATTATTCTTTACCCAACATTGAAGTTTGTTCAGCTTTTTCTGCTTCACGAGCGCACTTTTCTTCGGCAGTATAGACGCCGTCGATATTATGTTTAACGCGCGCTTTTTCTTCGGCTTTTTTAGCATCGTTCCAACGGTCAAGAGTTCCAACGAGGTAGCCAGTAATGCGACGAAGTCGTTCAAAAGGAATTTCACCTTCGAGTCGCCCGCAAGATGGGCAGCGATCGCCAGAAATGATACCCGAAAAACCACATACTGGGTCACGGTCAACAGGATGGTTGACAGAACCATAGCCAATGCCGGATTCTTTCATCTTTCTAATGACAGCTTCAAAGGCTTCGATATTGTTGGAAGGATCACCGTCAAGCTCGATATAGGTAATGTGGCCAGCGTTGCAGAGGTTGTGGTATGGAGCTTCAATCTCTATCTTTTCGAAAGCAGAGATTGGATAATAAACAGGAACGTGGAAGGAGTTAGTATAGAAGTCGCGGTCGGTAATGCCTTTAAGAACACCATATTCTTTGCGATCCATTTTAGTAAAGCGGCCAGAAAGACCTTCGGCTGGAGTAGCAAGGAGCGAGAAGTTTAGATGATGTTTTTTGGAATATTCGTCACATTTGTCGCGCATATGAGAGATAATATCAAGACCGAGCTCGCAGGAATCTTCATCTTCGCCGTGGTGTTTGCCAGTCATAGCAACTAGAGTCTCTGCTAGGCCGATAAAGCCGATTGAAAGTGTGCCGTGCTTGATAACGTCACGAAGGGTGTCGTCTGGTTTGAGCTTTTCACTGCCGAACCAGTTGCCTTGCCCCATAAGGAATGGGAAGTTGCGGACGTGCTGGTTGGCTTGGAACTCAAAGCGCTCGTAAAGTTCGCCTTCACAGAGGTCCATAATATGGTCGAGGTCGCGGTAGAATTCAGACCAGTCGGCTTCTTCACGCTCGCCAGTCACAATACCGTGTTTAATTCCTAAGCGAACTAGGTTGACAGTTGTAAAGCTAAGGTTGCCACGACCGGTAGCTATGCCGTCTGATTCAGGGAAAACAGAGGCAAAAACGCGAGTGCGGCAGCCCATGGTCGCAATTTCTGTGCGATAGTCGCCTGGTTTGTAATACTTTAAGTTGTATGGAGCGTCTATAAAGCAGAAGTTTGGAAAAAGACGTTTTGCGGAAACTTCCATACTGCGTTTGAAGAGGTCGTAGTTCGGATCTTCTGGATTATAATTGACGCCTTCTTTGACTTTGAAAATTGAAATTGGGAAGATTGGGGTTTCGCCACGGCCTAGACCTTTATCAGTAGCTTCGAGCAACATTTTTGAAACTAGGCGGCCAGCAGGAGAAGTGTCGGTGCCAAAGTTAATAGAAGTGAATGGAACTTGTGCGCCAGCACGAGAGTGCATGGTGTTGAGGTTATGGACGAATCCTTCCATAGCTTGTTGAGTCTCGCGCTCAGTATCTTCGACGGAAGACTCGATAACTTCTTTTGGAAGTTTTTTGCGTTCAAGTTTAGCATTGTCGCCAAATTCGATATAGTCGCCAACTTCGAAATCGATTTTTTTATCGACAAATTTATTGTATTTCTCGATATTACGTTTTAGAGATTTACGAAAAGTTTTATCTACGCCTGGAGCCATCGCGTAATCGAAGTTAGGAATCGATTGTCCGCCATGTTGCTCATTTTGGTTAGCCTGAAGGACGATAGCTGCTAGAGCGGCATAGGAACCGATAGAGTTTGGAGTGCGAAGATGTCCATGCCCGGTGTTAAACCCACCATTTTCAAAAAGACGGAAAGGGTCGGTTTGACAGCAAGTAAGAGTTCCAGTTGCGTAAAAGTCAAGGTCATGAACGTGAATGTCGCCGTTGTCATGGGCGAAAGCATATTCTGGTTTCATGAGAGTAGTTTTTGCAAAAACTTTTGAGCCTTCAGCACCGAATTGGAGCATTTTGCCCATGGCTGAGTTGCCATCGACGTTAGCGTTACCGCGCTTGACGTCGGAATCTTCCGAGGCGTCAGCGATGGCGATAGTTTTATAGACTTGCATTAAGTCACTTTTAGAGATACGAACGTCGCTGCGATGACGGCGATATTGAGCATAGGATTTGGCGGTATGGCAGTAGCCAAGTTCGCGAAGAGTCTTCTCGACAGTATCTTGTAATTGTTCGACGGTAGGGATACGCTGTTTAATATCGTTTTTTGCGTTTTCCAAAACTTTAGCGGCAATTTCTTCGACCTTATCAGCGTGATATTCACCAGTGGCTGCTCCGGCTTTTTTTAATGCTTCAGCGATTTTATTAGCATTAAAGTCGACGATTTTGCCGTCGCGTTTGATAATTTTTTTGAACATAAAAAATACCTCCTTAATTTGTCGCTTCTGTTTGTTTTTAGTCGTTTAGACTCTATATTTAGTGTCTGACTAGAATTATACGGCACTAAATATAGTGGGTCAAGGGTTTTTGCTTATGATTTTGTTGTATTATTTACAATCTACTTTTTGCGAAGTTTTTTGTGGAGTTCTACCACCGTGATTGGTAAAATTATAGAGCAAAGAACAACGAATATCAAGGCTAATGGCGGGACGGGAACGACTCCGATATAGCGGCCGAGTGGAGTAAATAAAACTACCGATTGTAGCAGAATCGCTACGAAAAGCGCTATGAAAAATAGCTTATTTTTTACTTTGAGGCGCTTTAAGGCAGATTCGTAAGTACCGCGTACGTTAAAGGCGCTCGCCCATTGCATGGCGACTAGGGCGATAAAAGCTAGCGTGGTTGATTCATCATGCGTAAGAAACTTCATCGACGAGAAATAAACCCCTAGAGTGATGAGAACCATCGTAAGTGAAATAATCAGCATACGCTCGAGGAGAATTTTCGAGAGAATAGGCGCATCTTTTGGCTCTGGCTTTTGATCCATAAAATGTTTTTCTGGCGGCTCTAGTCCAAGCGGAATAACCATCAACGAGTCCGTAACCATATTAATCCAGAGAATTTGAATCGGGAGCAGGATTTGGACTTTACCGATAAGTAGCGCTCCAAGCATAATAAAGACTTCGCCAGCGTTGGTAGCCAAAAGATAGATGAGCATGCGGCGGATATTAGCAAGGACAACGCGCCCTTCTTTCATAGCGTCGATAATCGTGGCAAAATTATTATCCAGCAAAACTATGTCGCCAGCGTCTTGGACGATAGACGGAGCGTCGCCCATTGCGATACCGATATGGGCGTTAGTGAGGGCGGGGACGTCGTTGACTCCGTCGCCAGTCATTGCGACAACTTCGTTGGTTTTAATAATTTTAAGAATACGATATTTGTCTTCTGGAGTAACGCGCGCAAAGATGGCTATATTTTTGATTTTAGCAGTCAAATCTTCGTCGGTAATACTGCCGAGTTTCGAACAGTCTAGGACTTCAGAAAAATCTTTGACTAGGCCAAGCTTTTTTCCAATCGCAAAAGCAGTTTCGGCATGATCACCGGTAACCATTTTTACGCAAACTCCAGCTGTATTGGCCTGTTTGATAGCGGCTTTTGCTTCTTCGCGAATTACGTCGGCGACGCCGATAAGTCCGAGCAGTGTGAAATTATCTTTTTTATCGATACGATTGAGCTCGTTAATCTCATGCGCAAGATTAGCTTCGGCTATCGCGATTACTTTATAGCCATTGCGCGAAAGTTCGAGAATTGTCGCTTCGGTTTTTTCTCGATCGGCGTCAGAGATTTTTAGACAATGGGCTAGAATATTTTCTGGAGCCCCTTTGACGATTAATTTTAATTTGCCACCGCGACACTCAAAAAGGTTACCGGACATTTTAATATCCTGGTCAAAGGCATAGGTTTTTACTGGTTTAATATCCGATAGATGCGGTCGGTGGGTTTTTACATAATCCCAAATTGCAGTATCGAGCGGGTCGGACGATTCGGAAGCGACTAATGCAGACTGTGCAACTTGGGGTAAAATTTCCCCATTTTTAAGTGACCATATTTCTTGAACGCCGAGGTGGTTTTTAGTAAGAGTGCCAGTTTTATCACTAGCAATTGTGGTTACTATACCAATTGATTGGATAGCTCGGAGCTCTTTAATAAGAGTATTTTTCTTGGCCAATCTACGTGCGCCTAATGCCAAAATGATAGCTGTAACTATTGGTAAGTCTTCTGGGATGGCAGAAACAATCATGGCGAGAGTGAATTTTGTGGCAGTCATGAATTCTATACCGTTGATAAGTTGGATTGCAAAGATAATAGCTGCGAGGATTAACACCGTAGCGGCGATTTTGATAACTAACTTGTTAATTTTTTCTTGGATTGGACTGGCAATATTGGTTTCGGAAGCAAGCGAGGCAATTTGCCCGTATTCGGTGTCGTTGCCAGTAGCCGTAACAATCATTTTGGCCGACCCAGTGATAACAAAAGACCCAGAAAACACCATATTGCGTTGCTCGTAGATTTTTTTGTTACCGGAAATTGCTTTGGCGTCTTTAGCTATTGACTCGGATTCTCCAGTGAGCATTGATTCATTAGTAAGCAGACCAGATTCACTAAAAATGCGCCCGTCGGCTGGAATTCTATCACCTTCGTTGAGAAAAACGATATCGCCCGGAACTAGCTCGGAGGCGTCGAGTTTAACTTTTTCTCCAGAGCGCAAAGCGATAATTTTGTGAACAGTTTTTACGCTCAAGTTACGCAAAATGCGTTCAGTAGAAAATCGTTGAATATAAAAAGTTACGGCATCCAGAACAATATCGAGAGCGATAATAATAACTTCGGTCCAGCTTTGTTGGATAATTGACAGAATGAGGGCGACAATCAAAATTACCATGAACAAGTCCATGAACGGCTCGAGGATTTTCTGCCAAAGTGGCGTGCCTTTGATTTCCAATACATTACGGCCGTATTTTTTGCGGCGAACTTCTACTTCGTGTTGGGAAAGACCTTTTTCGGCGTTAGACTTGAGCTTGACAAGAGCTTCTTTTGCGCTTAAATTATAAAAATCAACCATATAATAAGTATAACCGATTTATCAAGAAAATAATATGACACGCAAGCAAAATTTTAATAATAAATTTGAACCGAAAAAATGTTGGGTTGGTGATACTCATAAAATTTGTTACGACACTAAAGAAGAGGCTGAAGTTGCGGCTAAGGTTGCAGAATATGACCATGCAGCCAAGGACTTAACTGTTTATAAATGTGAGTTTGGCGATCATTGGCATTTGTCGAGCAAGCCTAAAGCTGACCGGTCTTAGGCGCTTTTAGGTTTGGCAAAGTTTCCGCTCCTTCTTTTGGCTGGCTATCGTTTTTGCCGTCGTCAGAAACGAAGTGAATTGTTGCACTAGATTGTTCACCTCTAAACCCAGAAGCGGAGTATGGAATTAGTGAAATAGAATTATCCACGGTGTGGTCTAGTTCGGTAATGATTAGACTATTTTCTGTAGTGTAGCCAAGAATTGTATCATTAAGCGCAACATAAACACGGGCGGCAGCTGTTGTGAAGGAAATTTCTACAGAATCATTGGAGAGTGAGGTTAGATTTAGATTGGAAATGGTGGTTGGTTTTTCGTAGGTTGATGGTTTAGAGATATTATTAGAAACAATATCGGTCGAGAGTTCTATTTCTTGTTCAAGAGAAAAGAATGAACCGCCAGTTCCAGAAGTGAGTGGCTCGTATTCTTGGCGATATTCTTCTGGGGCTATGACATAAAAATGCACAGGATCGATAGATTTAGCTAGGCTGACAACTTCACTGAGCGTGGTGCCGTCACGATCTGGGTTGTGAAAATTACTATTAGTCAGAGCAACGACCGCTTTCTTAGCTCCGGTTTGCCATGAAGCATCGTTAAGAACTTCTTTGGCCGATGCTAGTAGGGATTCTGGAACATCACCTCCGCCACTTGTATTCAGAGTATCAAGCGCGTTTGTGAAAGCGCTAAGAGCACAAGCTTCTAGACTGCAAAATTTAATAGGATGACGACCGCTCTTAAAATCACGATAATCATAGAGCGCAACTCGGCCTCCAGCGTTGGAGACTTTTGTGGCTAAATCGATTGCTCGTTGTTTGTAGCTATCAATAACTGCCGTCATAGAATCGGTAGTATCCATTAAAAATACTACGTCATAATCGGACAGATCGTTCTGGTTGGACATTTTATCTGGAAAAGCTTCGGCAAGTTTCTTGGCAATAACTTTTGCGGCAGAGGTATACATGCCGTCGGATTTGTAATTTAAATGAGAAGCGATGGGGTCTGATAAATTAATATAAGCACTGCACATGATATCGTGATAGATACACCATGTGCCGATTTGACCATCGGAATATGAAGTCGATTGATATGGAATTGTCCCGCCTAAAATACCTTGGTAGGCCCGACAATCAGGAACATAGGCTCGATATGGAGAAAGAGTGCCGCCGCGACAGGCCGAAGGAATGATTCCCTTTCCTTCGGGAAGATAGAGTTTCGGATCGCCAAAAGTAGCAACATAAATAATAGTGTTTGGTTTAAGCGAAGATAGGGACGTAGAAACAACTTGAGCGCCTTGGGAATAGCCAGCAATAATGAATTTTGTATTTGGGCATTTTGCTAAAATTTCTTCGGTGTATGCTTTTAATTCTTCGACACCGTTTTGCACGCTGGCGCCGTACGCATATGAACTTCCTCCGCCAACTACTGCGCCGAGAGCAGTTGTGAAATTGCTGAAATTTTCGGTGCCGACGGCGGCGGCTGGATAGCTATGACCGTCGTGTTTGGAAGTTCCGAGTTCGTAAAAATTATAACTGAGTCTGGACACGGAAAGATACGTGTTAAGTGCGGAATAGAAAGTTTGGTAATTCGTGCCATTAAGAGCGGAGCCCGAACCACGTGCAAAGATAATCTCTAAATCCGTGCAGGCCGAAGCGGATGACGAAGTTGGGATTTGGGCTAAAACTAGCAAGAACAATGCTAATAGTGAAAAAACTTTGCGTTTCATAAACCTCCTAGATATTCTAAAGAATACCTGAGCTGACAATTTTTTTCAAGATAAAATTTTACAGTATGGTATGATAAACGTATGGAAGAAAAGAAAAAATTATCTTGGGATGAATATTTTATGAATATCGCCGATGAGGTGGCGAAGAAGTCTAAAGACCCTTCGGCTGGAGTTGGGTGTGTGATTGCTGACGCGAATCATCGTCCGATATCGTTTGGATATAACGGGCTAATCCAAGGTGCAGACGAGTCTAAGATGACGCTTTCCGAGCGTCCGATGAAATATTATTTCGTAGTGCACGCAGAAATGAACGCTCTGATTTTTGCAAAAGGAAGCCTTGAGGGTAGTTCCCTTTACTGCTCATTCGCAACTTGTGAAAATTGTTTAAAACACTGCCTTCAGGCTGGAGTTAAACGCTTCGTCTATAAACGTTTACGGGTACATTCGTATGGCAATAAAAAATCCATGACAAATATAGATACTGATGAGGCGATTATTCGCCTACTAGCTGCTTGCCCTGACGTAGAAACGCTAAACATTACGAACGGCAAAACTTATCAACAGGATATTTTAGATTCTTACGAAAAAGATTCTCCAGAATATCAACGGCTAATGCAATGGTTGTAAATAAAAAAACAACTCCCGTAAGGGAGTTATTTTTTATTCGTCTCCATAATAGCGTTCGTCGCGTTTTTTATTAACTGCGATAAAGACTATCACTCCAGTAGCTACTGCGGCGGCAGCAATACCAGCTCCAACAAGAACTCCGTTAATCGGACTATTGGCTTTGAGGTTATTATAGGCGTCGACGACTGCATTGTATTTTAGTAATAAATAGTTATCGATTGCGGATTGTTCGAATTCATTGAGATCCTCGTAAGCTGCAATAGCTTCCTCGATTTGATTAGCATGGTCAAGGCTAACGTCGCTAGCGGAAGGCAAGGCCTCAATAAGTGCTTCTACGTGAGCGATGCGAGCTAACGATTCTTCAGAAAGTTCGGTTTCCGTTTCAGCACCGAGAGGATCGGTCGCGCCGTCCGATGCGTTGTTGTTAGACTGAGTTTGGCTAGGCAAGAAACTAGAGGTAAAGGATTGGGTGGCAAAATTGTCCGTAGTCTCACCGTTTCGGCGAACAGGTTCGGGCGAGGACGTTGAGTCAGAAATACAACGAACTGCGTAACCAATAGCCGGATCAGAATCAGTGGCAGCCCCGCCAAAGGTATAGGCACCGCCGTCGGACGACCTTAGCGCCGAATATGCGCTATCGTCATGTTGATAAACTGCGTTAGCAACTTTAATATACCCATATGGATTTATATCGCTCTTATAACTTTCTGCAGCTTGGAATTCTGCATAGGTAGGCAATCTCCAACCTTTAGGACAAATAGAGCCAGCAGCGCTATCTGTGCCAGTAAATGTGCCTGCAGTAGCAGCAGTGAGGTTATAAGCGGTACGAACTGCGATATTGTTGCCGTCCAAATCGGCGTATATTTCGGCGGATGGGTTAGATGTTCCAGTAGCTTGCCATGTAGAAGTGTTGCTATTGCGAGCCGGCAATGTGAAATTGTTAGCTATAGTAGTATCTGTGGACGTAAGATTGATAGCGCTATTGCCACCGAGCGCAAGATTGCTAGCCATCCAGCAATGGCCGTCTCCAGCCTTGGTAACTGTGTAAGTTTTATTATCGCGGCTATCGACAAGCGTGGTAGACTGGCTATAAGCAACGGCCGAGCAGATATCAGCTTCCATATCTTGCATTTTATAGTAACCGGTGCTGGCATAGGTTTCTTTGCCATAAAAGTCGAAAGCAGTTGCAAAATCTACTAGAGCATATGAATTATCGACCGCCGTAAAGGTGACAATGCCGTAATATTTACCATAAACAATCTCAGTGTTGGCACGGACGCCAAAATAGATAACAGCCGTACTCTCGCCGCCGGATATAGAGCGTTGGACGGTTGTATCGGAAGTAGGAATAGGCTTATAAGTCCCATACCCAGTATTGCCATCAACACCGTCGGTATGGTCATCCACTAAACTATAAGCATAGTTCCAGCCCCAGCGATTGACTGGGAAGGGATTTAAGGAAGATGTAACGATGGTATTGGAAGCTAAAGACGAGATATAGGATTTTTGGCCGTCATTTCGGTTTTTTAGGCGAGTTTCTCCGTTTTTAGCACTCATAGTAAGAGTATAACCAGAGCTACTAGGAGTACAAACCGTCGCAGTTAAGAATCCATAATTAAAGCCGCCGTTTTCGTTAGTCGCTCCAACGCTAAAGTAGGCATTAGTAGACGATAAGGTTAAACCACTGGTACAGTTGGCCGAGGAAGCGGCACTAGCTGAGTTTATACTAAACAGATACGGCAGGAACAAAAACGCCATGGCTAGACCAGATATGGAAAAAATCATATATAGAATAGATTTTTTCAGAGATATAGCGCTAATCCTCCGAATAGTATTCATGCTTTTATTATAACACAAAAAATTTTTTTTCAATGTTTTTATGGTAATTTTACCATTTGATTGCGCGAAGATTGTGTGATTGTAAAAAATCGTTGGTTTTGGAAAAATGATGATTACCAAAAAATCCAGAGTAGGCCGAAAGAGGCGATGGGTGAGGAGATTCTAAGACGAGATGTTTATTTTGGTTGATGAGAATCTTTTTAGCACGAGCATCGCGACCCCAAAGAAGGAATACTAGATGGTCGCGGTTGTCATTTAGGTATTTGATCGTTGCTTCGGTGAAAATTTCCCAGCCTTTGCCACGATGGGAGCCAGCCTTATGCGCTTCTACGGTAAGAACATTATTAAGAAGCAGCACGCCTTGTTCTTGCCAAGACTTGAGGCAGCCGGTTTTATTTATGTGCGCACCAATGTCGTTATCAATTTCTTTATAAATATTAAGAAGCGAAGGAGGAATAGGGGCGGAGTCCGGTACAGAAAAAGCTAGACCATGAGCTGCGCCTGGAGTATGATATGGGTCTTGTCCAAGAATGACGACTTTAACATTGTTTAAATCGGTGGAAAAAGCCGAAAAAACATATTGTTTAGGGGGAAAGATAGTTTTTTGCGTATATTCGTTGGTTAAAAAGTTCGACAGTTCCCTAAAATAAGGCTTACTGAATTCGGTGTTTAGGAATTCTTTCCAACTATCATGCATGGCTACTAGTTTTTTAGTTTAGCACGAAGAATTTGTTGGGCAGTAGCTGGGTTAGCTTTGCCTTGAGAAAGTTTCATAACTTGACCAACAAGGAAGCCAATAACTTTTTCTTGACCAGCTTTAAATTCTTCTTGGGCTTTTTGTGTAGCCGGATTAGCAAGAACTTCGTCAACGATTGCCTCAAGCGCGCCAAGATCGTTTTCCTGGAGAACGTTCAGTTCTTTAGCGATTGTTTTAGTATCTTTGAAGTGCATTTCAGGATCGAAAAATTTAAGAAAGACTTCTTTAACTGAGGTGGATGATAATTCCCCGTTTTCGGCCATTGCTGCAAGGTCGGAAATTTGCTGTTTAGACGGCATCGGGTCGTTAAGAAGACTAATATTTTCTTCGGCTAGCAAAACACTGGCAAACAAATTTGCAATGCGTTTGACGTATTTCGCGTCTA
>DCGC01000006.1:12336-14005 GCA_002315165.1 Candidatus Saccharibacteria bacterium UBA1788
CTGCAAGTTTTTCAACTAGGACTTTGTGGTCCAATAGAACTTCTAAAATATCACTCGGAAGAAGATCGGAAAATTTATGGCGATAGTCAGTCGGCAAAAGTGGGACTTTGGATTTTTCGGTAGCAATAAACTCTGTGGAAAGATTAAGTGGCGGCAAGTCCGGTTCTGGCATATAGCGATAATCTTGGGCCTCTTCTTTTGAACGTTGCGAAGTAGTCTCGCCAGTTGCGTCGCTCCAGCCGCGAGTTTCCTGAACAACTTTTTCGCCGCTTTCGAGAATTTTAGTTTGACGTTTGATTTCGTATTCGACGGCACGTTCGACAGAACGGAAACTGTTAAGGTTTTTAACTTCGGCGCGAGTTCCGAGCTGGTCCGAACCTTCAGGAGCGATAGAAATATTAACATCAAAACGCATATTGCCGTTATAGAGATCACCATAAGTGACGCCTGCAAAAGTCATAATGCGCCAAAGTTCTTTACAATAATCGCGAGCGTGGGTGGCGGAGTGGATGTCTGGCATAGAAACAATTTCGATGAGTGGAGTGTCGACGCGGTTAAGGTCGACCAGAGAATAGTTATCAAAATGAGAAAGTTTACCAGCGTCGCCTTCTAGATGGGCGTGCTCGATGCGGACGACTGTACCGTCAGGTAGTTCGATATGTCCTGCGCCGATAATTGGAGAGAAAAACTGAGTGATTTGGTAGCCTTTTGGTGAATCTGGATAAAAATAGTGTTTACGGTCGAAACGAGAACGAGCGTTAATCTCGCAGTTCATAGCGACGCCAGCACGAATAGCAAACTTGACTGCTTCACCGTTAAGTCTAGGAAGCATGCCCGGCAAGGCAAAATCAACTGGAGAGACGCAAGAGTTAGGCTCTTTTCCTCGGGCATCATTGTCCACTTCAGAAAAAAGCTTTGTTTTTGTGGAAAGTTGAACATGGCATTCGATGCCGATAGTTGGAATATATTTCATTAGATAGCTCCTAGATCTTTTAAGGCTTGTTTATAAGACGCAAGAGCACGCTTAGCTTGCATATATTCTAAGCGGAAGCGCGGTTCGTGAGCGATTTGGTTGCGCAATTTATGCGCGTGCCAGACTGAGTTGAGTTGTGAGAATTTAGAATCACCGATATTTTTAAGGCGTTCGCCCATAGTTTTGCCGGAAACTCCCATTTCGCAAAGAGCCTTGTCGAGCAGCTTATCGGCTTCTATGACGGCGGCATTAAAAGAAAGTGGGTTATCGCGAATAAGGCTGTTTTCGATGGCTAGAAAATCGGTTTGGTATTCCATCATGTCGAAAGTGTAGCCTTTTTTTTGAGTCATCAGGACGGCAAGGTAGACCAAAACGCCAACAATAACGACTGCAATTACTAGGGAAATTACTGGCCAATCCATTATAATAGCTCCTTTGCAAAGTTAATCAAAGTTTTGTCAGCACGGCGAGGGGCGACGATTTGGAGACCGAGAGGAAGACCGTCTGAAGTTTCACCTACTGGAACAGCCAAACCAGGAATGCCGGCGAGGTTAATCGGTACAGACATGACATCTTCGAGATACATAGCGACTGGGTCATTGACCTTTTCGCCAAGTTTAAACGCTGGGTTTGGAGCAACTGGCGTCAGGATAATATCACACTGCTCGAAAGCTTTTCGATATTCATCAATAATAA
>DCGC01000006.1:14041-14634 GCA_002315165.1 Candidatus Saccharibacteria bacterium UBA1788
CTTTAAGATAATAGGCATCATAAAATCCAGACGACAGAACGAAGTTGCCAATCATAATACGACGCTTATTTTCGGACATAAAGCCCTCGTTGCGAGTGTTAGAGAAAAGCTCGCCAACAGTGTTCGACTGCTGAGAACGAAAACCATAGCGCACGCCATCATAACGCGATAAGTTAGAAGCAACTTCAGCAGGCACGACGACATAATAAACAGCAAGAGCATATTTTAGAGTAGGCATTTCGAGCTCAACAATTTCGTAACCTTTAGATTTTAGTTCTTCAATTTTTTGATGAAGAATGTTGCGAATTTCTGGATTGATTTTGTCGTTATCAAAATCTTTGATGACGCCAACTTTTTTAACTTCTTTTGGGGTGGAAGATTGATAAAAGTCAGGGAGCGTGGTGAGGTCTTTTTCGTCGAGCCCAGCGGTGATGTTCATGAGTAAGTCGAGATCTGTGGCATCTTTTGTGAAAAATCCCATACAATCAGTAGAAGAAGCCATAGCTACAACTCCATAGCGAGAGAGCGCGCCGAAGGTAGGTTTAAGACCAAAAACGCCGTTAAAGGAGGCTGGCTGACGAATAGAACCGCCC
>DCGC01000006.1:14657-23044 GCA_002315165.1 Candidatus Saccharibacteria bacterium UBA1788
ATCGCTACCGGTCGCGAACTGGACAATATCCAATGCTACCGCAACTGCTGAACCGCCAGAAGAACCGCCAGCAACGCGTGTTTTATCTTTAGAGTTTAGAGTTGGACCGAAGTAAGAGTTTTCAGTAGAACTACCATGCGCGAAGGCGTCAAGGTTCGTGCGACCGATGACGATTGCACCTTCGTTTTCAAGTTTTTTAACAACCGTGGAGGTAATAGGGCTAACGAACGGTTCGAGGATATGCGCCGAAGCTGTTGTCGGGCCATCTGGGCTAAGGTAGTTGTCTTTAATAGCGAATGGAACACCCGCTAATAAGCCGACATTTTCGCCGTTAGCAATTTTTTCGTCAATTTTTCGCGCTTTTGCAAGGGCGCCGTCTTCATCTAAGTAGTTAAAAATATTGTAATCTTTGAATTGTTTAGCCTTCGCAAGAGCCTCAGTAACTAGAGACACGGCTGTAGTGTTTTTATCAGCAATTTTCATAATTACAAAACCTTTGGAACTTTAATTTGATTATCGCGAGTTTCGATGGAAAGTTTCAGGAGGGCTTCTCGATCGGCTTCTTGAGTTTTAATTTCATCATCACGCCAAACATTTTCCATTTCAAAAACTTGGTAGGTAGGCTCGACTCCATCAGTATCCAACTCGTTGAGCTGGGAAATATATTTGATGATATTTTCAAGATCCGCGCCAAGAGATTCTTCTTCTTGGTCAGTAAGGAAGAAGTTGGATAATTTGGCTAGGTGTTTAATTTCCTCGCGAGTAATATTCATACAAAAAATTATACCTATTTTTAGAGGAAAAATCAAGCTAACGATTGTTTGATAGAATCGATTTCGTCACGGATTAGAGCGGCTTTTTCGAACTCGAGATTGGCAGCTGCTAGTTTCATTTGGCTTTCTAGTTCCCTAATAAGTCCTGGGAGTTCTTCTTTTGGCACTTTTCTGAGATCTAGTTTAGTTTCTACGGCTTTTTCAGGAATAATAGCACGAAGCCCAACGGAGATTTCTTTGGCGACCGAGCGCGGTGTAATATGATTTTTTTCGTTGTATTCTTGTTGAATGGAACGACGACGATTAGTCTCCGAAATGGCGCGGTCCATGCTATCGGTAATGGTACTTGCATACATGATAACTTCACCCTCGACATGACGCGCGGCGCGACCAATCGTCTGGATAAGTGCGGATTCAGAGCGCAAAAATCCTTCTTTGTCAGCATCAAGAATTGCGACAAGAGAGACTTCTGGCAGATCAAGACCTTCACGCAAGAGGTTGATACCAACTAATACATCATAGACTCCAGCACGCAAATCTCTTAAAATATCACTGCGCTCTAAGGTGTCGACGTCGGAATGGATGTAGGCAGTCTTAACTCCGCGTTCTTTGAGATGATCGGTAAGATCCTCAGCCATGCGTTTTGTTAGCGTAGTAACTAAAGTTCGCTGGTTTTTAGCAATGCGCTGATCTATCTCTTCCATGAGGTCATCAATCTGACCCTCAGGGGGACGAACTTCGATTTTAGGGTCGAGTAGACCAGTCGGACGAATTACTTGTTCGGCCGGCTTGCCGCCGCGGGAAATTTCATAATCCCCTGGAGTTGCCGAGACATAGACGGCATGAGAAATATGCCTATCGAATTCACTGAACGTTAGCGGGCGGTTATCGAGCGCGCTCGGCAAACGGAATCCATATTCAACAAGAGTGTTTTTGCGAGCATGGTCGCCATTATACATACCGCGGACTTGCGGCAAAGTCATGTGAGATTCGTCGACAAGCAACAAAAAATCATCTGGGAAGAAATCGAGAAGGGTAGAAGGCGGCTCTCCGGCTTTGCGACCGTCAAGATGACGGGAATAATTTTCAATCCCTTTGACAAAGCCCGTTTCTGACATCATTTCCAAATCATACTTCGTGCGTTGGGAAAGGCGCTGAGCCTCAAGATATTTTTGATTATCTTCGAAATATTTAAGGCGTGCTTTGTATTCCTCGCGAATAGAAACAAGGGCTTTTTCTAGTTGGTCTTTTGGGGTCGCATAGTGCGTGTTTGGAAAAATATGAATATGGTCTGGCTTTTCGCGAAGCTCTAATGTTAGTGGGTCAACGATTTTAACGCTATCTAGATTATCAAAACCAAATTCGAAACGATAAGCAAATTCGCCAGAAGCTGGGAAAAGATCGACTGTATCGCCCATGACACGAAAATTGCCGCGTTCAAAAGCAACGTCATTGCGATGATATTGTATGGAGATGAGATATTTTAGAAAGTTTTGCTGAGTGAGTTCGGTTTTATCTTCGCCAAGAATCTGCCATTTTTCGTTGATTTTAGACATAGCGAGAGACATTGCGGTGTAGTGGCTCGGCGAACCGATGCCATAAATGCAAGACACCGAGGCAATAACAATGACGTCGTTGCGCGTAAGGAGAGCTTCTGTGGCTCCATGCCTTAGACGATCGATTTCTTCGTTGATCATGGAGTCTTTTTCTATGTAGGTATCGGTGGAAGCGATATAGGCTTCTGGCTGATAATAATCAAAATAAGATACAAAATAATGGACTTGGTTTTTCGGGAAAAACTCACGGAACTCGGAATAAAGCTGCGCGGCGAGGGTTTTATTGTGAGACAGAATAAGCGTTGGGCGCTGATAATACTGAATAAGGTTCGCCATGGTGAAGGTCTTGCCGGAACCGGTAACGCCAAGCAGGGTCTGGAATTGTTCCCCTTGCTTAAAACTGTCGCTGATCTGGGCAATGGCCTTGGGCTGGTCGCCGGCGGCACCATACTGGCTTACCAGTTCGAAGTTGGCCCGTAGGGGCTCCTGGAACTGGCGCAACTTTCCCGGAAGACTCTTCTCGGGAGAGAGTACTTTTGCCACTGGTTTTGCATACGGATCCGGGGTGATTGTCTTGCGTGCTCTTGCCATGATTTGGTGGTTAGTGATTAGTGGTTGGTGGTTAGTGGTTAGGGATGCTGAAGATGAACTTTACCTGCAATTCCTGTTTACTAACCACTGTTTACTAATCACTCTCTAGTGGTTGGGTTCTTATTCTTTCCAGAGGGTAAAGGCCATCCCGTCAATTTTTTTGCTCTGGTAAGTACAGCTATCGGCTCGGTGGTAATATTCCACAAAGTCAATGTCCTTGCTTTCTTCAATGAGGGCGGCGCCAAGACTTACGGAGATCTTTAGGTTGTTTACCTTTTCAAATTTGATTTTGCCAAGGGTACTAAAGAAACGGCTGATAATCTGGATGCCTAGTTCCTCGCTGTCCACGCCGTTAACGAAGAATACGTATTCGTCTCCGCCAAGGCGCAGGAGGATGTCTTCGCTGCGGAATGTTTCCTGCATGGCGCGAGCCACAGCGATAATGACTTCGTCGCCCGTTTGGTGACCGTAGTTATCGTTGATACTTTTGAATTTGTCCACATCAAACAGGGCCAGCAAACCTTTCTTCTTGCTCTTGATGACGGCTTCAATTTTTTCGATGCCTGCCTGACGATTTAGCAACCCGGTCATGGCGTCAGTTTCGGCTTTTGTAATCAAGGTGCTTTCCAGCTTCTTCTGCTCAGCGATACTTTCTACTGCGTAGATGACCTCGCTGGGTGGTATATCGGGTGCTATTTGCCCCACAGCAATAAAGCGGGCGCGGCACCAGCCTGAATATTTTCCCTGGAATTCGTGGGTGATGGAACGATTCCCTTTCAGTCTTTCGGGCAATGTCTTGGTGTTTACGAATTGCAAAATCTCGCTTACGTATTCGGGCTTGGTGGTGGCCTTCATGACCTGTTCAACCTGTTTGCTGAAACCTTCGTTGGAACTGCTGAGGTTCGAATCGATGTGGTCTTTGGACTGGATTTTTATGAATGTGTCATTGTCCAGATTCACCAGGTGCATGGAAATGTAGATGTCTGCGAGGGAGCGGATATTGTGTGTCAACGTATCATTGGTGCTGAACTGGGATACACGTTTTTCAAAAAGCATGCGCTGGTATTTGTGCCGTACGTTGAACATGCCCACGAAAATGCCTATGGTGCTAAAGATAAGGCTGTTTATCATTTCTGCCGGCAGAATTTCTGCAGGCTTTATTGACGGACTAAGGATCAAAAAGATAACGTTGGCAATTTCAGAAAGCAGCAGAATCTGGATTGGCTTTATGACGAATAACAATGGGACAATCGTGTATAAGCCAATGAGAGAAATTGTATGCTGGGTGGGGGAGGATGCCAAGCTTACAAACAGACCGAATGCAAGAATCGTTAAATAGAAGATGTAAGACGCGATGCGAATGATTCCGTGATTTTTTTCTTTTGCGACAAAGGTCATTGCCAAAGTCAACAGAGAAAAAATCCCGCAGATGGCGTAGGCCGGGGCCTTCTGCAACATGGACTGAATTTCCATGGTTAGGGCGATAATGACGGAAAAACAGAAAAAGATTGCCGCCATAATGGAATAAGCTCGAAGTGCTCGGAAATTGTACCCTGTCTCCTGATCGCGGATGAGGGTTAAGTCCGAGGCTGTGAGACTCGCTCTTAATAGAAAATTTGTGATGTGCTTAATCATGTTGCTCATTGGGTCTTTTTAGGAAATTTTAGTAAAAAAGCAGAATCTTATGTTTGCAATATCTACACAAAAAAAGCCCCGTCGGGGTTAGCGGCGAGGCTTCGGTCTAGTCGTTACTCAACTATTTGAATTCCGGTATATTCCAGCAAACCATTCGTTTTGTTATATACCAATATAATTTTGTACCCTTCTAATTTATAAGTCCTCGTCTCGACATCATCTACTTCGGGGGGAGTGCCGTCTATGGTAAAGTCTGCATCTTCAATACCTTCAATAATCATTCCATAAATTATGTCTTCAAGTCCCGACTCCGTTCCGCTCCATACATGGTTACCGTCCGTATAGCTATATGTCGTATACTCGACATGCTCACTGACGACAAACAAGGGAGCCGGGATCTCCATATAATCATACGTAGTCACGCCAGCTTCAGTCGTGCCCGTAGCAACGCAAGCCCCTGTTGCCAAAGTCTTGTAGTACTTTGAACCGCATTTGATAGTGTATTCATCCTTTGCATAAGGCGTTTGTACGCCGCCTTCATCAACGCAATAATAATCGGTCAAGGGGTACTGATCTTGATCTTCATCGGCGTTGCAGTAATCACTCTTTTCAAAAATGCCTGTAGTCGTGCAGAACTGGGTATTCAGTTCGTAAACGTCATTTGCGTCGTCGCACACTGCGTATTTACTTTTTTCGTATTGGCCCTTGTCGTAGCAGAAGTACGTAGTTGCATCATAGGAAACACCGTTGCAAAGTTCAAATACATCGCCATCCTGGCAGAATTCATTTTTCTTCTCGGCGTAAACGGCGTGGGCGCACTCTTCGTAATCGTCCTTAGACAGGGTCACTTCAGCAGCATAACCGCTTCCTTCAGCAACACAAATGTATTTGCTGGTGGGGTAGCTAAGGGTATTGTCGCAATAGAGAGCCTTGTCGTAAGCCTTTCCGTCTACGCAGAACTGCTTATCCTTGTCAAGAGGTTTGGAACCACATTTTTCTACCGGAACCAAAGCGCCATCAACACAGACGTTCTCAGTGGGATCGTAAGGCTTACTTGTGGCGAAGGTGGAGCCGCCGCAGCGGTCATAGACTACGCCCTCATAGCAGAACTGAGATTCGATATCTGTCAGGGTAGAGTTTTCCATTGTTCCAACGCAATTCTTGTAGTCGCCTTCCTTTGCTGTATACGGGCTAAAGCCTACACCTTCCGTTACGGCAAAAGGATATATCGAGATGGATTTTACATAGTTGTCTCTTGTAAATGTTTCGGAGAACTTGTTCTTAACGATGACCTTTGAGAAATAATCGCAGCTATCCAAATCAGATTCAACGGCGGCACCCCTATAGAAATAGAATATATCTATCATGTTAGCCGAAACGTTAGCTTTAATTTCCGCATCAGTCATCGTGGAAGCTTCCGCTACTAAGGCCGTCATCCAACTGGTCCATAAAGCGCCCATGGCATAACAGCCGCCCTTACTGGCGTTGGGATTAAGGGCGTCACCCGTATAGCGAGATTCAATGTATGCGGAATCGCCTTTTGTGTAGAAATAGACATGGCCAAATTGCATTGCCATCACGGAGTCCACAATTGCCTTGTACTTAATACTGCCGCTTACGCATTCTTTTGAGGAGACATCGTAGTCCTTTCCAGAGCAAAGGGAATAGATTTCCTTATCTGCACAAAATTCCTTGGTCGGGTCGTAGGTCTTGGTTCCGCACTTTTCGTAAGACTTGCCATCTACGCAGAAGTGAGTAGCTGTGTGAATTGTCGTTTTACCGCAAGTTTCGACCTTCTCCCAAACACGGCTTTTGGATTCATTGTATATGCATTGGTAGCTGGCATTGTCCTTCTTCACGAAGTATGTCAGACCTTCGCGGTTTTCTGTACAGTTAGGAAGGTCGTCAAAAATTTCAACTTCGTTTTCGCTAATGTCTGCAGTGGAGCTGCTGGACTTGGCGGTAGACTCGCTGGACTTAGCGGTAGACTCGCTGGACTTAGCGGTAGACTCGCTAGACTTGGCGGTAGACTCGCTGGACTTGGCGGTAGACTCGCTGGACTTGGCGGTGGAAGCGCTAGACTTTGCAGTGGAAGCACTGGATTTTGCAGTGGAAGCGCTGGACTTTTCTTCTTCCTTGACGATAACGATTTCCCAGCGTTCGTTTTCGCAGATGTAGTTTACGCCAGTTTTTTGGATGTAGTAGGAATTGCCATCCTGTTCCTCGGCGCAGTTAGGAATGTCGTTCAGGGTCTTTGCGGTATCGTTTGCCACAAAGCTCGTATCCAGGATTTCCCAGTTTCTGTCCTTACAGACGTAGGTGACGTCTTCGCCATCGACAGTAGCCTTTTCTGCATCGTTCTTGAGGGTACAGGCCGGCAGATTCTTGTATTCGTTTGCGGATGCGGTATCATCCTTGCTAGAACTGCTGGAATCGTCACCGCAGGCCACAAGTGCGGATGTACCGAACACTGCCATGGCTGCGGCCAGAGTCAGTCTCTTCGTCTTATTCATATGCTCCCTTTGGGGTGTATTCACCCTTTCGTGGTTAAAGTTCTTTGAAAATGTAAGAAAAATAACCGATTTCGTGAAGTTTTGAACGCCGGGGTGCCCTTCGTAATTCTGTCGATTTTTTTTCAATTTTCGGATAGTACTCTGCAAAATGAACTAGTGCCATCTACAGCCTTGGGTTGAGACACCTGTAAGGCTGGGCATGGCCGAGTGCAACAGGGATTGGATCCGGGGTGATTGTCTTGCGTGCTCTTGCCATGATTTGGTGGTTAGTGATTGGTGGTTAGTGGTTGGTGGTTAGTGGTTAGGAATGCTGAAGATGAACTTTACCTGCAATTCCTGTTTACTAACCACTGTTTACTAATCACTCTCTAGTGGTTAGTGGTGCTTGCAAAATTCCCGGCATACCATGTTCCGATATCATTTAAGTTCTGCAAGCAGGTCTTCAAGGATATATCCGTCGCTCATGAGCTGCAAGCCTGACTCGGGCTGCAAAAGCAACTTATGCGTTTTAGAGGCAAAAAAGATAGACAGAGCGGAGGCGCAGTCAATATTCTTGAGTTCAGCCAGTTTTTTTACAAGCCGAGCTTCCTTCCGCCAGAGGACTCCATTCTGCATAGCTAGACCTCCTCCCAACGGACAAATTGCAACATCCGATCCTTACTCAAACCTTTTTTAAAGGCGATAATCCTCGCCCACTTTGCTGCCTGTTCGTGAATGCTTGTAAGATAGAATCCCTGGCCGAAATCAACCTTGTTGCGCCCGAAATTTGCCTCGGGTATTTCAATGATTTTGTCAGATCCATGAAAAAGAATCATACTTCCTTGGTCTCCCGGTTTCGCAAGGATTCAATGATAAAATCGGTGACCCAATCAAGGCTCTGAGTATGCAGCTCATCGTAAAAAGCAAACAGGCCGTCTTTCACGATTCCATGCTTCTGCAAGCGGACAAACAAATCGGCAGAATCAACACCAAGTTTTGTCGCAGCATTTTCAATAGCGGCAACGGCAAGGTGCGTCTTTCGGTAATCCAAATCTTGTGTCGTAGAATCAACGGCCATAACAGAAAATAAAATACAACATTTTGAAAGTGGTGTCAACGCAGGCTTTCAAAGTTGCACCAGTGTTGTGGAAGTAATGCTAATAAGTTCGGTTAAAATGATAGAAAAAATGGAAAAGCTTTAACCGATAAATGTGATAGTACTCCTTCATATGACAAAGCTTTAACCAATGAATGTGATAGTACTCCTTCATATGACAAAGCTTTAACCGATGAATGTGATAGTACTCCTTCATATGACAAAGCTTTAACCGATAAATGTG
>DCGC01000037.1:0-3485 GCA_002315165.1 Candidatus Saccharibacteria bacterium UBA1788
GCCATTTTGGTGAGTTCGGTATCGTAATCGTCTTCGGTGGTGTCAGTAGCCACAGCTTCTTGGCGAGAAATATTAAGAAGAATATGAAGAACTTCTTCGCGAAGATTGCGTTCGAGGCCGTCGAATAATTTTTGGGACTCGGCGCGATATTCTACGAGAGGGTCACGTTGGCCGACGGAACGCCAATGAATGCCTTCGCGGAGGTGTTGCATGTTTTCGAGATGCTGCATCCATAAAGTGTCTAGGACTTTTAGGTAAACTTCGCGTTCGATTTTGCGCATAACATCAGAACCAACTTCTGATTCTTTGTTAGTGTAGGCTTCTTCTACTGCGATGAGAGCAAGATGGGCGCGGTCTTTCTGCTTGCGCATAAGGCCGATTTCTTTAACGAGGTCTTCGTCTAGATTGAAAATAGCCTGAAAATTTTCTACGAAATTCTTATTGATGCGAGAGCTAAATTCGGTGTGTTCTGATGTTGCTTCGCGCATGAGGCGTTTGATTTCGTTGTAGATATTTTCACCTTCAAGAATTTTTCGGCGCATCATATAGACTACTTTGCGATGGCGGTTGATGACGTTATCGTATTGGACTACGTTTTTTCGGGAGTCAAAGTTAAAGCCTTCGATGCGTTTTTGGGCGGCTTCAAGAGTTCTTGAAATAGACTTGGTTTGGATTGGGGTATCTTCGTCAACACCGAGACGACTCATAATCATGGCGACGCGTTCGCCTTGGAAAATACGCATAAGATCGTCTTCGCAAGAAACAAAGAATTGGGTCGTGCCTGGGTCTCCTTGACGGCCACCACGTCCGCGGAGCTGATTGTCGACGCGGCGAGAATCGTGGCGTTCGGAGCCGATGACCACTAAACCGCCGAGCTCTTTAACTTCGTCACTGAGTTTAATGTCGGTACCACGGCCAGCCATATTGGTAGCAAGAGTGACAGCACCTTTTTCGCCAGCTCGAGCTACGATAGCTGCTTCGCGCTCATTGTTTTTAGCGTTGAGAATTTCGTAAGAAATGCCTTCTTTGTCGAGATAACGAGCGATTTCTTCGTTGTTCGCGATAGAGCCTGAACCGACAAGAACTGGCTGACCTTTGGCGTTATATTTTTTGATTTCGTTAGCGATAGCTTTGAGTTTGGCTGCTTTGGTGCGATAAATTAAATCGTCTTTGTCGATACGGGCGATAGGGCGGTTGGAAGGAATTTGGAGAACGTCCAAAGCGTAGATTTGTTGGAATTCTTCAGCCTCCGTGAAAGCTGTTCCCGTCATACCGGATAACTTATTATAAAGACGGAAGAAATTTTGGAAAGAAATAGTTGCGAGAGTCATTGATTCTTGTTTAACGGCGACGCCTTCTTTGGCTTCGATGGCTTGGTGGAGACCTTCGTTATAACGACGACCTTGCATGAGGCGGCCAGTGTGCTCGTCAACAATTAGAACGTCTCCAGAGTTTGTGACGACATAGTCTTTGTCGCGTTTGAAGACTACTTGGGCGCGAAGAGCTTGCTCCATGTGATAAACAAGGCGAGTGTTTTTAACGGAGTAAAGAGTGTCGATACCGAGGAGGTCCTGGACTTTTTCGACGCCTTTGTCAGTAAGCGTGACACTACGATGCTTCTCATCAAAAACGTAATCTTCTGAGCCGAGTCGATCTGCGATTTTGGCGAATTGGTAATAAGAATCTGGATTATCTCCGGCTGGTGCGGAAATAATAAGCGGAGTGCGAGCTTCGTCGATTAAAATAGAGTCAACTTCGTCGACGATGGCGAAATTGAGTTCGCGTTGGCGAAGATATTTAACTTCGCTGGTCATGTTGTCGCGAAGGTAATCAAAACCGAATTCGTTGTTAGTACCGTAAGTGATGTCGGCGTTGTAGGCTTCTTTGCGAGTGCAGGGTTTAAGATGACGAAAACGCTCGTCGTCGTGATCTGCGTTGTTATAATCTTTGTCGTAGATGAAGGAAGCTTGGTTAATAATGACACCAACAGAAAGACCAAGGAAATCATAAACAGGACCATTCCAGCCAGCATCACGTTGTGCGAGGTAGTCGTTGACAGTAACGACGTGAACTCCGCGGCCAGTGAGGGCGTTGAGGTAAGCTGGGAGGAGAGCGACGAGGGTTTTGCCTTCGCCAGTTTTCATTTCGGCAACCATGCCTTCGTGGAGAGCCATACCGCCAATCATTTGGACGTCAAAATGGCGCATGCCGAGAATGCGGCGAGAAGCTTCGCGGGTGACGGCGAAGGCTTCTGGCAACAAGGCGTCTAAGGATTTTTGGTTGTTTTTAGGGTCGAAATTTTTAGCCTTTTTGCCTTTAGTTTTTGCTTTGGCTGAAGTGGCTTCGGCTTGTTTGGTGAGTTTTTTGAGGCGTTCTTTAAATTCGGTAGTTTTAGCGGCTAGTTGTTCATCGGACAATTTTTTTAGGCTTGGCTCTAATTTGTTGATTTCAAGAACGCGTCTATACATTCTTTTAAGAATCTTCTTTTGAGCGTCACCAAAAATGCCTTGTAGGAATTTTTCGGTTTTAGTTTTGTCAGCTAACTTATCGGTCGGTTTTTTTTCTTTTACTTTCGGTTCTTTTTTAGACATAGCCAGTCAAAGCCTCCACGGGATTAATTTCCCCCTTAGTTTAACATATTATTTTCTCTTAATGAACAGGTTTTTGAGGCCTTTTTTAGAGAGATGAGGGTTAGTTTCGAGTTTATAGCGACGAATTTGCCCAGTAAGTTTGGCCTCGATAATGTCGATGCCAGCGAAAATGTTGGAACATTCATCTTTTGCGGCGATAACTTTTCCGCCAGGAATTTCCATGGCGACAGAAATTTCGTATTTGTTATTATGCTCTTTATTGATTTCAGTAACGACAACTTTGGTGACGATGTCTTTTTTGCTGCCGCGTGGCATGTAACGATCGAGCTTGCCAATGTGTTTTGTGACGTATTTTTGGAAGCTTTCGCTGAGCTTATAATTGCTACCGCTAATGTCGATCTTTTCGATCATGTTAAATCTCCTCTTTGTTGTTTAGATAAGGTTTAAGAACTTCTGGAACTTTAAGTTTGCCGTCTTTTTGGGCGTAGTTTTCAATGATGACCATGAGCATACGAGCAAATGGAATAGCCGTTCCGTTTAGAGTATGCAAAACTTCGACTGAACCGTCTTTTCGGCGGACGCGGATATTGAGGCTGCGAGCTTGAAAATCGGTACAGTTTGAACAAGAGGTGATTTCGCGATACTTTTGATCGACTGGTGACCAGAATTCAATATCGTATTTTTTGGCTGCTGGTGAACCAAGGTCGCCTGCGGCGATATTGATGATATGATATGGGATTTTAAGACCTTGAAGGATTTCTTCTTCGATTTTTAGGATTTTCTCGTGGATTTCTTTTGATTGTTCAGGAAGACAGAGGGCGTACATTTCAAGTTTATTGAATTGATGGACGCGGAAAAGACCACGGGTAAACTTGCCGTAGGTTCCAGCTTCTT
>DCGC01000037.1:3525-7402 GCA_002315165.1 Candidatus Saccharibacteria bacterium UBA1788
TGGCGAATAGCCGGCATAGAAAAGAGGAAGTCTGTCTTCGTCGATGATTTCGTCCATGTGGTAGCCGGTGATGGAAATTTCTGCGGTAGCGATGAGGGCTAAATCTTCGCCTTCGATGAAATATTCGTCTGACTGGTCGGAGGTGCGAGGGTTAAAACCGGTACCTTCGAGGACTTTTGAGCTGACCATGTCTGGAACGGTTATATAGGTGAAATCGTGTTCGAGGACTTTTGAGAGACCGTATTGGAGCAAGGCATTTTCGAGAAGGGCTAAACCGCCTTTTAGATAGTAGCCTTTTGAGCCGGCAACTTTTGCGCCACGTTCAAAATCAACCCAGTCGCGAGAGGTTGCATAGTCGAGATGGTCGACAGCTTCTTCTTGTGGGCGTTTTTCTCCCCAAACTTTGACTTCGACGGAATTTTCTTCTGGGCCAAGAGGGACGTCGTCGAGAATAATATTCGGAACGGTTTTAAGAGAAGTTTTAAGGCTGGATTCGATTTCTGATAATTGGGACTCTAGGCCAGAGAGTTCGGTTTTTATTGCCTTGCCTTCTTCGATGAGTTCTGGCGAAGGTTTGCCGTTTTTCATGCTGGCAGAGACTTCGTTGCGACGTTTGCGGAGTTGTTCGACTTTTTGGAGGAGGGTCTTGCGTTCGTCGTCAAGAGAAAGGATGTTTTTTATGTCAACATTATAACCTTTTTCGCGCGCAGAATGCTCGACTTTTTCGAGATTATTACGAATAAAATTGATATCTAACATAATATATATATTATAGCATAGCGAAGAACTTTTTGGAGAGATTACCAACCTCCACCACCGCCGCCTCCGCCCCCGCCGCCAGAGAATCCGCCGCCACCTCCGCCAGAACTGGAAGAGGAGGTAGTGCTAGAAGAAATATGGGAACTGGTAGTCGTGGTAAAACTGTGAAAATCAGAGGCGACTAGTGGTCCGCCATAAAACCAAGTTGGGCTAGTTGTGTCGGTTAGTTCGTAGTAGTGGTTTAGTTCTTTGACCCAGCTAGTTTCGATACCGAAAATAATTGCGTAAGGCAGGAGTTTTTCGTAGAGAGTGACGATACCGTTTGGAGAAGTGTCGACCGCGTCGAGGCTCTGGAGAAATTTAATACGATCAGCTTCGGCGAGGTTCATATAATAATAAAGGCCGTCGAGATATCGAGATATAATAATGGCGGATTCGGTCTTATTGCGAAACTTTTTGTTGAAGAAAATTGCGGTAAAAATAATTCCGAACCCAACGGCGAAACAAGCTAAGCTCATAAGCGGGATAAATGATTCAAGTAAAACGTAGCCGACAAATGATTCTGCGCTCGAGATGAGAAAACTGGACATAAATATAAGTGCGAACCAAATAAGAATAGTGGAGATTGGGAAAGTCGAGGCGGTTTTTTTGAAGAGGCCGGAATTTTGGAGGCTCTTTTCAACGGATATATCGAAACGGTGGCTAAGGTTAGCAAGTGAGCTGGCATAACTGTGATTTTTTATTTTAATGATGTCGCCATTATTGAGGCTGTTGTTGCTGCCGTTTAGGATTTTAAGAGTTAATAATTCTTGGTCGGAGATATTATCTATTGAAACGAGTTCTATTTCCCAGTTGAAGCCGCCGAGGAGTTTTTTGTTGGTTTTTTTGAGGTTGACATGATGGTTGACGGCGAGACTGATAAGGGTGGCGACTTGGGCGGAGCCGCGTTTTGGTGCGTCGATTAAGAGCGAAGCGGCTTCGGCTACGGAGAGATTTTTAGGAGGCGTGAACTGAGGAACGACGGGCGTGTTTTTATAGAGTTTACGGAGAGGCTGGAAAATGCGCGATTTGTTGTAGAATGCAAAAATCGAATAAATAATAACAAATACGATAACTCCAGCTAAAAATACTAAAACATAACTGACTCGTGGAGTTGGGACGACAAAAGATTCGGGCTTAAACTCTAAGTCAAAAGTGAGGTTTTCTTCGCTAGCGAGGTTATAGGCGGCGAAAGTGACGAGGAGGTTTTGGTTGTCTTTTGTGGTTTGACAGCTAGATTGGTCGGAGGCGCCGTAGCGACCAACATAACACCAAGAGTTGCCGGAAAAAGTATTGTAGAGAGCTTGGTCTTGGAAGTGGATGGTGGCGGTGAGAGAATAAAAAGGTTGTTGCCAGCCAGTGCCGTTAGTGTCCCAGTAAAGCTCTTGATAGGAATCAAAATCAGTAATAACGTTTTCGAAATAGTAGGATAGTTCGTAGGTTTGTTCCCCATGGATGTAGGAATTTGCTGAGCCGATTTTGATAAAGTAATAATCGGATTCTCTATCGTAGGTAAAAGGCTCTTGCTCCCCGTTGCGAGTAACAGTAAGGTCGAGAGAACTGATAGTTATGTTTTTGCCGTTTTGATTGGTAAAAGGAATTTCTCTAGTGATACCGTGATTTTGGTCATAAATCGGAAAAACGGCGGTTAGAGTTTCGACAACGCGCATTCTTGAGGTTCCGGAATCGGTTTTTTCTAGGTAATAATCAAAAGTGGCGTTTTTGAAATAAAAATTGTTAGTATCGAGCGCAGAAACAGGGGCAGAAAAGGCTAAAGCTTGACAAAGCAGGGCTAATATGCTACAATAGAGATATATGACTTTGTTTTTCATATTAGTATTATATCGTAAAATTAGAGAACGTTTTTAAGAGCTTTTTTAAGGGCGTTAGTTGATTTTTGGAACTTAATTCCCTCTTGTTCGGTCATCTTAAGATTAAGACGACGGATTACGCCGTCGCGACCGAGGACGGTTGGAAAGCCGTTATAGACGCCGGTAAAATCGTCATAAGAAGAAATTGAAAGAACGCGGCGCTCGTTATTGAGGACACAGTTGATAATGTGCGCCGTGCAGACGCCGATACCATAGTAGGTGGCGCCTTTTTTGTTGATGATTTCGTAGGCTTCGTTTTTGACGTAATTTTCGATTTCGATGAGTTTGGGAGCCGAGAGAAGGGTGGTGACTGGCTGGCCACCTACATTGGCTAAGGACCAAAATGAAAATTCGGTGTCGCCATGCTCGCCGATTTGGAAGGCATGAACTGATTTAGGCGAGATATTGAGTGATTCAGCGAGCTTTTGGCGGAGACGGGCAGAGTCGAGAACGGTGCCGGTGCCGATTACTCTTTCGGACGGAAATCCGGAATATTTCCAAGTTAAGTAAGTAAGGATATCTACTGGATTGGAAATGACGACGAAAATTCCGCCAAAACCAGAATCGACAATTTCAGTGACCATGCTTTTGATGATTGCTGCATTCTTTTTTAGGAGATCCATGCGGGTTTCTCCCGGTTTTTGGGCGGCACCAGCAGCAATGACCACGATATCGCAATCTTTTGCGTCGGCATAGGTGCCAGAGGAGATTTTTAAGAAACTAGGAGCAACAGCAAGAGCGTCGCGAAGGTCCATAGCTTCGCCTTCGGCGTCTTCTGCGTTGATGTCAGTTAGGACTAATTCGTTGACGGCGGTTCTTTGGTTGATTAGAGAAAAAGCGACGGATGCTCCGACGTTGCCTGTACCGACTATCATGACTTTGTTAGACATTTGCCCACCTTTCTTCTGGAAGGGATTATAGCATAAACGGGATTGAAGTGGCAAGACCTTTCCCGCTCCGGCAACAGATATTTCTCTAATGCAGATACTGCTCTTTTGATGGCTCCGCTTGGGTTTGCCCGTGCTGGCTTCTACAATTACAATAATGGTAGTCTGGACTATCAGTCGTTAAGCGGCCTCTACTGGTCTCGTCGTATCTACTCATCAACGCATTCTTGCACCCTGGACTTCAGTTCCGGCGGCGTCTTCCCTCAGGCTAACTACTATCGCGGCTACGGGTTCTAGGTTCGTTGCCTTGCCCGCTAGTAG
>DCGC01000037.1:7453-15080 GCA_002315165.1 Candidatus Saccharibacteria bacterium UBA1788
TTTCTCTAATGCAGATACTGCTCTTTTGATGGCTCCGCTTGGGCTTGCCCGTGCTGGCTTCTACAATTACAATAATGGTGGTCTGAGCGGTCAGTCGTCGTTCGGCTACTACTGGTCACACCGTATCTTCTCATCTACGAATTCTTACTACCTGGACTTCTATTCCGGCTACGTCGTCCCTCAGAGTAACAGCTCTCGCGGCCGCGGGTTCTCGGTTCGTTGCCTTGCCCGCTAGTCTTCTTTTTTGCGGATAAGCGGGAATGGGACACCTTCGCGGCCGGAGACTCCTTCTAGGAGCCAGAAGTTGCGTTCGGAATTGCCCCAACCGCAGGCTGGAGGCATGCCATATTCAAGCATTTCTACGAAATCTTGGTCAAGCATTTGGGCTTCGTCGTCACCAGCATCACGAGCAGCTTGTTGTTCTTCGAAACGAGCGAGCTGGTCCAGCGGATCGTTTAGCTCGGAATAGCCGTTCCCCATTTCTGTGCCGGCAATAATAGGATGGAAACGCTGGGTGACGAGGGGGTTTTCTGGGACAATTTTGGCAAGTGGAGAGAGAGCGAGCGGCTCTTCGATAAGCCAGTATGGACCAGCAGAAGTTTTGCGAATTAATTTCCAAACATTATCAATAAGGCGCGGGACGGAAGCTTCTGGAGAAACCTCTACGCCGTTGTCTTTGAGAATCTTTTTTAGTTGGGTTACGTCAGGGTTGAACACATCAACGTTGAATTTCTCCTTTAGGAGGTCGGAATATTTAATGCGAGGCCATTTTTGGTCGAGGTCGATATCAAAACCGCCAACGTTGAACTTCAGAGTACCCCAAGTTTCTTTGGCAACGTATTTAATCATTTCTTCGTAGAGATTCATGCCATCTTCGTAGTTTTCATAAGCAGCGTAAGACTCAAAAGCGATATGCTCGGGCAAATGTTCGTCGTCGACGCCTTCGTTGCGGAAACGTGGACCGATGTCATAGACTTTTTCAAAACCGCCACCCAAAAGACGTTTAAGCGGAAGTTCATGAGAAATGCGAAGATAATAATCTTCGTCGAGGGCGTTCATGTGGGTAACAAAAGGAGTAGCGTCGGCACCGCCAGTAGTGTGTTCGAGGACTGGGATGTTGATTTCGATGAAACCATGAGAGTTCATAAAATCGCGAGTAGCTTGCCAGAATTTACTGCGGCGAACCATGCGCTCGCGGACTTCCGGGTTTACGTTCATATCAACATAACGACGACGGTAACGTTCTTCTTTATTGGTGAATTGTTCTGGTAGAGGGCGAAGGGTTTTAGCGAGAAGGCGAACAGCGTTGGAAAAAATAGAGATTTCTCCGGTTTGGGATTTGCCAACTTTGCCGGTTGCTTCGACAAAATCGCCAACATCAAGTAGTTTAATATCTCTGGCGCCAAAAAGACCAGATTCGATATCGTCGGAGGCTTTCATGAAGATTTGGACTTCGCCAAAATAATCACGAAGTTTAAGAAAAACTAGTTTACCAAAAGAACGAATAGCAACAATGCGACCAGCAATGGTGACTTCTTGGTCATTGAGTTGATCGAAATCATTGATAACTGCGGATATCTTAGTGTTGCGGAAAGACTTGGCTGGGTATGGGTCGATACCTCGGGATTTGATTTCTTCTAATTTTCTAAGTCGCTCGTCGCGATAATCGTTTAATTGAACCATGAAAAAATTATATCATGAAAGACGAGCTTAGGCAATTTCTAGAATATCGAGTTTTTTGCCGTTGAATTCGGTCGATTCTCCAGCTTTACGCCCAAAAAGGACTTTACCCATAGGCGATTCATTAGAAATTTTTCCTTCGAGTGGGTTGGCTTCGGTAGGACCGACGATGGTGTAAGTGAATTTCTTTTTGTTAAGTTCAATAGTTACATTAGCGCCTAGAACGACTTTGGATTTTTTGCCAACTTTGATGATTTCTGCATTTTTGAGAATATCTTGAATCTCTAAGATGCGACTTTCGGCAAGTTTTTGTTAGTTGCGGGCGGAGCTATATTCTTCGTTTTCTGATAAATCGCCAAAAGCGCGAGCCGTAGCGATGCGTTCAGAGATTGCTGGGCGTTCGGCGATAAGCTCAGCGAGTTCTTTTTCTAGTTCTTTTTTTCCTTCAGCGGTCAAGCTAATGGTTTTTTTCATTGCAAAACCTCCTTCACAAATAAGCGTTGCTTTTTATACTTTTTAGAGTTTAGCGGTAAATTCTTCAAGTGTCAAGAGTTCTTTTTTGCCGGTAAGGCGAGAAGTGATTTCGACTTTATTTTCGGCGAGAGTTTTATCGCTAATAACTATGCGGTATGGGATGCCGAGAAGTTCGGAGTCGGCAAATTTTTCGCCTGGACGAAGATTCCTGTCGTCGTAGATGAAAAGATTTGGATTCTGGTTATGGAGATTTTCGGCTATTTTAGTTCCTTCTTCGCCGATGCCGATAAGATAATATTTATATGGAGCGATATTTTCTGGCCAGACTAGGCCTTTGTCGTCGGCGAATTTTTCAACAATGACGCCCATAACACGAGAAACGCCAATACCGTAGCAGCCCATATAAACAGTTTTTTGGCTGTTTTCGTTGTCGATAAATTTCAGGCCGAGAGGCTCGGAATATTTGAATTTAAGTTTAAAAATATTGCCAACTTCGGCGGCACGGGTAGAGGATAGTTCTTCGCGTTTAACATTGAGGTCGTTAAGGACTTCGTCATTAAGGACTTCGTCGTTAAGAACGACGGAACGATCTTGGTTATAGAAGACCGTATCTTCTCCGACTGGAAGGAAGGTTTGATATTCATGAGAATATTTAGAAAAAACACCGCCAGAGGCAAAAGTCTCGTAAGTTTCGTCACCGATACCTAACAAATCGTAGATGTTTTTATAAGCTGTTTCGACTTTTGAATAATAAGCATCTAGGTCCTCTTCGGAAGTGTGGAAACTATAAAGGTCTTTCATTAAAAATTCGCGGGTGCGCATAATGCCAGATTTCGCACGAAGCTCATTGCGGAATTTTGTTTGGAATTGGTAAATTGCGAGCGGGAGGTCTTTATAGCTAGAAACATAATCTTTAAGGAGATTAGTTAGCGGCTCTTCGTGAGTTGGAGCAAGTCCAACTTCGCCGCCAGCGTTGAGTTCGGTTTTGAACCAGATATCGACTTTTTGGTCGTCCCAACGATCGGTTTTCTTCCAGAGCTCTGGATTTTGGAGGCTAGACATTAAAAGTTCTTCGCCGCCGATTTTGTTGAGTTCGGTGCGGATGATGTTTTTAATATTTTCGAGGACTTTTAGCCCAAGAGGAAGATAATCATAAACGCCAGCCATTTCTTTGTGGATGTAGCCAGCACGAATAAGAAGGTCGGCATTGCGAGAAGACTCGTCTTTTGGAGAATTACGAAGAGTTTTTACGAAAGAATGAGATAATTTCATGGGGATAATTATACCATAACAAAGACTAGATAGAAAGCGATGGCGTTTTTAAGGATATGGAGAAGAATTCCGCTATAAATCGTACCAGTTGTTTCGCGCATAAGACACATGATTACTGACATGGCGAAGACATTAACTGCGACATTAAACTGTCCATGTAGGATGCCAAAAAGAAGCGATACGATAAAAATAGAAATGACTAATGAAAGTTTGCCTGGAATTTTTGCGCGAAGTTTGCCGTAAAGCCAGCCACGGAAAACGATTTCTTCGGCAACAGGAGCGACAAAAACGATGGCGATAATAGCGAAAAGACGATCGATGCCGAAAAGATAACTGTCGTACATAGTTTCTTGGGCTTCGGAGGCGTCAAAGAAAGGCAAAAGTGAGAATAGCTGGGTTAAGAGGTAGGCTAGGATAAAATAAGCGACAAGACCAACGCAGGACAATCCGATGTCTGTCCAGGTTGGGAGGCCTTTAAGACCAAGCTCGGTGCGGTTGGTGCGCCATTTTTTAATGAATTTATGGGCAACAAAAACTGTAAGCGCGACTGAAACGATATAAAAAATAATTTGTGCTAATGAAATCCAAAAAGATTGGGAGAAATTTTCACGAAGAATAAACGACATGGTCGGAATGACGGTGTATTTTGGCAAGATATAGCCGAGTAGTGTCCAAGCTATAAGCGTTAGGACTGATAGCATTAGAATAACCTCACGATATCAACGATTGTGATAAGAATCATGAGAATGATGAGGATTATAAAGGCTTTAGCGACGATATTTTCTTCGATTTCTTTGGTGAGAGGTTTTTTCTTGAGTTTATAGATAAAAATAAGAAGCCAGCGTCCGCCATCGAGGGCTGGAATTGGGAGGACGTTCATACAGGCAAGAGAGAGCGAAATGACGGCGGCGAGAAAAGCGATATTGGTAAGACCTGATTCGACATAGGCTGGGAAAATGGTGCCAAGAATGCCAATCGGGCCAGAGACCGATTCGCTAGCTGAGGAAATAGCTTCGCGGCCAGCCTTGCGAGTTTCGCCGTTGAAGCTGATTTGGCGAGCAGTGCCTGTAACTAAATTCCAAAGCATAGTGCCAAGACCTTTGAAAGTTTCTCCAGTGAGCTGTATGGTAGTGCCAACGGCAACGATAGGCGCCGACCAAGTGTAACGAGTGCGAGTTTGATTCGCGTTCATGCCGACGCCTAGAAGATAGTCGGAATTAGCATCGTTTAAAGTTGGGGTTAATTCGATTTCCTGGTCGTTTCTTTTAACTATATAAGTTACAGTTTGGCCGGCGAACTGTTCTGGCACGGATTCTGCGTAGCTGATAATTTCTTGGCCGTTAACTGAAACAAAAACGTCGCCAATTTCGAATCCGGCAGCTTTTGCTGGCGAGTTGTCGTCGACGCTTAGGACGGTGACGGGTGTGCTCGCGTAGCGCTGGGCGTCTACTGGGATTGTGAATTGATTTTCTAGGAAAGCTGGCATACCGGTCCAAGCTAAAATCATAAAAATAAGAATAGCGATTAGCCAGTTTGCGGCGACTCCGCCAAAAAGTATTTTGGTTTTTTGTTTAAAGCTGGCTGCGCCAAAAGTACCTTTTTTAGTGTCGGAACAGGTTTCTCCGTCCATTTGACAGAAACCGCCGATTGGCAACCAGTTAATACTGAGAATAAGAGAATCTGGCTTTTCGGTTGGTTTAGGCCAAGAACTTTTTGGTAGACGATGCCATTTATTATCTTTTCCTTTTTTCCAAGCGATTGCGCGAGGCGGAAAACCGATGCCGAATTCGAGAACGCGAACGCCGTTTTTTCTAGCCATAAAGAAGTGGCCAAATTCGTGGGCGACAACGAGAAAAGTTAAGACTAATAGACCAACAATAACACCTAAAAGAATATTCATAAGTTCTATTGTAGCATATTATTTGCCAAAGCGGCGGGAACGGGCGGCATATTCAGCTAGAATTATGTTTAAGTCGGATTCTTCTAACTCCGGCCAATATTTTTTGATAAACATAAATTCTGAGTAGGCAGCACGCCAGAGCATAAAACCAGAGAGGCGCTCTTCCCCACTCGTGCGTACGATAAGATCGCAGGCAGGGACTTCTGGGTGGTAAAGGTGTTGCTCGATATTGTCGACGGTAAAATCGCCGCCTTCTAGAGATATCTTTTTTGCGGCATCGGCGATTTCTCTTTTTCCGCCATAGTTGAAACATAGACAGATAGTGCCAGCGGTGCCATTTTTGGATTCGCTTTCGAGGTTTTTGAGCTTTTGGAGAAGGTTTTTTGGGATTTTTTCTTCGACGCCTAGAATAAGGCAACGCAAGTTGTTTTTTAGGAGTTGGCGTTTGATTTTGCTGATATTAGTATCAAGCAAATCCATAAGATAAGAAACTTCTTCTTTTGAGCGATTCCAGTTTTCGGTGGAAAATAGGTAAAAGCTAGCAAAACTAATGTCAGTTTTTGCGATGGTTTCTATTATCATTTGGACTTTTTCAAGACCACGGCGATGCCCTTCTAACGTGGGGAGATTGTGTTCGCGGGCCCAACGGCGATTGCCGTCAACAATAAAACCAATATGGTTAAGAGAACTAGTTTGTGACATAAATTAGATTTTCATCAATTCGGCTTCTTTGAGTTTGAACTCGGAGTCGATTTTGTCGTTAAATTCTTTGGTAAGGTCGTCGATTTCTTTTTCGGCGCGTTTGCGGGAATCTTCTGGTAGCTCGGCGGATTTGATATCTTTGCGAGCGTCTTCGCGAACGTTGCGAATACTGACTTTAGAGTTTTCAACTTCTTTAGAAGCGGTTTTGACGATTTCTTTACGGGCTTCTTCGGTTAGAGCTGGAATTGGAACGCGGACGACGTGACCATCGTCTGATGGGTTTAGTCCCAAAGTCGAATCGTTACGAATGGCTGCGGAAATGTTTTGGATGGTCGACGGGTCGAACGGGGTGACTAACAACATAGTGCCGCCTTGGGCGGTGACGTTCGCGACTTGGTTGAGCGGCATCCATTGGCCATAAGCTTCAACTTTTACTCCGGCTAGCATGTCTGGATGGGCTCGGCCGGTGCGAACTTTTTTCATAGTGTCTTTAAAACGAACAATAACGGATTCCATAAGCTCGCGGTATGGTTTTGTATCAAACATAATAACTCCTTAAGTTATATTAAAATTATATCATGAAATTATTCTTTGCCGGTCAAACGGTTCCAGATTCTTTCGAAGAAAGAAGGTTCGTTGGATGGGATTTCTTCGGAAGTTGATTCTGAATCAGTAAGAGGTTCATCCGAAGCGGCGTTGTTGGAGCTTGGGTCGATTTGTTCGGCAAACACTAACAAGCGATAGCGAGAAACGCCGAGCGGGGTGCAAGTGACTAGGATTAACATAGGTTTATCAAAAGATTCGGTGAGAGCGGCAACGTCCGTTGGTTCAACGACGGATTTTTTGGTTACTGAATAAGTATAGCGAGTGGAAATATAATTTACATAGATAAGGTCACCTTCCTCTAGACGTTCTAGGCCGGCAAAAATGAATTTATAAGGATCGTTATTATAAACGTCTCCGGCGGAGTGGCCAGTAAGGACGGTATTGCCGAGTTCGCCTGGATAGGCACTAGCTCCAGAGATGCGATAATGGGCTATGCCGACACGCATGGCGCTGTTAACTTCGGAAAGGCTAATGCCGAAAGCGACCGGAACGTCAACATTGATTTTTGGAATGATAAGCTTTGGGTCGGCTGAGACTTCGGCGTTGACAGTGGGGTTGATAGCCGCGATAGAAGAGGCGGGAGCGTTACCTGGAGAAACGTAGGCAGCGATAGGCGCAAAAATAAGGCGGTTGTATTGGAGAAAGAGGATAGTGAGAGTAACAGCGAGACCAGCAAAAACTGGGACGAGCTTTTTACGGCGGTCGGAAAGTTTTTTCTTTTTGGCTTTTTCGCGAATCCTTTCGCGGAGTTTTTGTTCTATTGGGCTTTCGTTCGGTTCTTGGGAGTGAGAGGTTTTAAGTTTTGCTTTTTCTTGAGAAATGTAGTTTTTGGCGGCTTTGGTGTAATAATCGCTGTAGTATTTTTGGTAATAATTTTGCCAGGCGGTATGGTATTTTTTCCAATCATCGTCAGAATAAGATGCAAGCACTTTTTTTCTTGCGATTTCTGCGGCGGTTTGTTGCGCTCGGTCTGAAGAAGATTGCCCACCTAGT
>DCGC01000041.1:0-6502 GCA_002315165.1 Candidatus Saccharibacteria bacterium UBA1788
AAAGCGCATCAATTTGGAACTCTCCAGAGGTGCGTTTTTCGCTATATTGACCATTTGGGTATTTTGGAGAAAAACCGTCAAATGCACAGACCACTATTCTCACTGGTCCCCATGAATTCGAAGACATAGAGGCATTTACTATTGGGTTGATACAGTGGCCATAGTCATATGGCGTCCATTGACTCTCGGAGTTGCTATAAAACGTGAAAGCGCTGTAGATAAGCGAATCCGATCCTAGCGTGATTACTTCGGAGACTGGTTTTTCGGACGTAATATTCCAATCTTGAGTCGTGTTCTTAATGTCTATAGTCCAGATACTGTAATACATTTTGATGTCACCACTGAACTGCAAAGACACTGCGTACGGGTTTTTGATATACCCGTTTTCAATGTTCCAAGCGGATTCAGTTGGTTCAGGAAGTGCAGCAGTGCCTTTCCCGACAGATACTTTTTCCCAACACGCTTCAATAGCATCCCAATCAGTTTCTGTGTTCATCCACGGCGTATATTTTACAGTAACGTCGAACGTATATCCGTCTTTATTGCTCCCTTGGATTGTAGTGGTTTCAAAATCTGGGGTTTTAACGACTGGTTTTTCAGGTTCGATGATTTCCGTGGTTGATTCTGTATCTTCCGAGGTTTCCTCCGAATAGATGTCGTCAGTTTCGTATGTGCCGTCTTTTGCGCTGTCGGTATTGCCACAAGCACAAAGAGATGCCAACAAAACTACGGACAAAATTAGGGCAATTAGTTTTTTCATAACACATTTTCCTCTCTTTTAAAGTACTCGGCAAAAGCCGGCTTTTTTATTATAACATTTTATTGCATATAGTAAATCATAAGCACAATATAATTTTTTGTTTTAGTCAAAGAATCATGCTATACTATTTTGTGGTTGGGAGTTCTTTAATTTTTAGGAGGTGATGTGGTTTGTCTATTAAACCTATTTCAGAAAAGGGCAAAATTATTTGGCAACTTTATCGAACAGCAAAAGAAGGCCAATCGACCACGATTCGTAGCGGGTACGGGATTTATGGAATTTACCCATACGACAAAAGTGAGCCGTTTGATTTTACCCGTTCAGAATCTGATGCTGAGCACGTTTTTGGAACATTGATTTTGCTGAGCCATATTGGCGAGTTTTATCGCGATTTGGTGCCATCTTGTTATACTTTGTCATTGTATATGCAGACTCTACTTTTCCATGAATTAGGTGAAAACGAGTCAGGAGATATACCAGATGATGGACAGCGTGATGACGCTAAAAAAGACAAGCAAGAATATCAATATATTTCCGATTATTTAGAGGCTTGGCCGACGAAGCGCGCAGATTTAATCAAGGCAAAAGTTCGAGAGATGCAGAATAAGTCATCTGTTGCTGGAAAACTGATTTATTGCGTCGATAAAACCGAAGCAATTTTGCAAAATTTTATCTATGAAGCACAAGGTAGGTCTGGGGACGCGGCTACAAAAGAAAAGATGTTTGAAACTTTTTCTGAGCGCGACCAATCTGAGCTTATAGCAACTAACTCAACAAAGCCAGCAGATATGTGGGCATACGGATTTTATGATAGATATCGCAAATACCCAATGTTTGATATATTCTTCGATATTATAAGAGCCGCAGCTCTAGATGTCAGGGGCGAAGATTTTACTTGGTTACCAGAAAACTCCTAACTACACCCGAGCTTTTTAGCTCGGGCTTTTTTATGATATAATGAGAAAAATTGGAGGTTTTATGAGCAAATTTGATGAGCAGTATCTCGATTTGTGCGAACGCATTTTGAGAGACGGCGAGAAAATCACAACCGACCCATCGGTTTTGACTAAAACTACAAAAAAGTCGACTGGGACTAATATGCCTACGCATATTGCTCAAACTCAAAAACCTACGACTACTTATTCGCTGCCGCATCAAGTTTTGTATTTTGATTTAGCAGAGGAATTTCCAATATTGACGACAAAATTTGTGGCGTTTAAGTCGGCGGTCTTAGAAATGCTTTGGATTTATCAAGCCCAGAGCAACGATGTGCGCTGGCTGCAAGAACGCGGAATTAAAATTTGGAACGAGTGGGAGATTGATGAAAATGGAGATTATTTAGGAAAGCATTTTGGTAAAGAATTTGCGCACACGATTGGCACTGCTTATGGGTGGATTGTGAATAAATATCAACTAACGCAGAGTTTGATCGAGACGTTGAAAACCGATCCAGCAAATCGTAGAATGATTATGAGTTTGTGGCAAAACGAATGGTTGCCTACTGCGGCTTTGCCAAGTTGTGTTTGGAATTCGCAATGGAACGTGACGGGAGATAGGTTAAATATTATGGTGACAGTACGTTCGAATGATGTTCCGCTTGGAATGCCGTTTAATGTTGCGCAATATGCTGTGCTTTGTCATTTAGTCGCGCGAACGGTTGGATTGAAGCCTGGAAAAATGACTTATGTTATAAATAATGCGCATATTTATGAAAACCAAATTGACGGGATTAAGGAACAGCTAAAACGTCGTGATGAAAAAATCAAATCTGACGGAAAATTATTTGATGCGCCAAAATTATGGATTAATCCGGAAGTTAAAGATTTCTTTGAATTCGATAATTCTAAAGAATTGCTTGATATACGTCTGGAAAATTATGAACATCAAGGCAAGATTATCATGCCAGTTACGGAGTAGAGATGAGTTTTAGTTTAATTGCAGCAATTGGAAAAAATAACGAGCTCGGAAAACGAGGTGGGCTTTGTTTTAATATTCCTGGTGACTTAAAATTTTTCAAAGAAACAACTATGGGCTATCCGATTTTTATGGGATTTAATACTTGGAAAAGTTTACCAAAAAAATTGCCCGGCCGTGAACATTTTGTTTTAACTTATGAGCCTAAAGACTTGCCTGAAGATATTAATGCGGTGACTGATTTTAAAAAATTCGTGGAAGAAAATCTGAATTCTAAGCAGAAAATTTTTGTGATTGGTGGGGGTTCAGTTTATCAACAAATGTTGCCTTTTTGTGATGAATTGTTTTTGACCGAAGTTCAAGCTAGCGATAGCGAAGCTGATACATTTTTCCCTGTTTTAGACAAGAGCGAGTGGGATAGAAAAATAATCGGAAAGGGTCAGGACAATGGTTTAGATTATGTCCACGTGCTTTATACTAGAAAATAAGGAGGAATATGGAAAAAGATTTAGTATTTTCGTTGATTGAAAACGAAAAAAAGCGCGAGTCGGAAGGCTTTGAGTTAATCCCGAGCGAAAACTATGTTTCTAAAGAAGTTTTGGCGGCGGCCGGTTCGATTTTGACAAATAAATATAGCGAGGGCTATCCAAATTTTGAAGGCGTGCCTGGTAATGCTGAAGAAAAAATTGCGGAAGAAATTTTGCCAAACTATCGTTACTATGGGGGGCAAGAAAATATAGACCGCATCGAGCGTTTAGCTATTGATCGTGCTTGCCGTTTATTTAATGCAGACCATGCAAATGTTCAGCCACATTCTGGCGCAAATGCAAATGAGGCTGTGTATTGGGCTTGGTGTGAACCTGGTGACAAGATTCTTGCGATGAACCTTGGGCATGGTGGGCATTTAACCCACGGCTCACCGGTAACGAGAAGTGCGCATATTTACGATTTTATCGCTTACGGAACAACTCCTGAGGGCGATATAGATTATGATGAATTGGAAAAATTAGCGATTGAACACCAGCCGAAAATTATTTTAATAGGTTATTCGGCGTTTATGAAAATTCCTGATTTTAAGCGCGTTGCAAAAATCGGCAAAAAAATTCCTGGCTGTCTTTTGATGGCAGACATGGCACACGTGGCTGGTTTAATTGCTGGCGGTGAACATCCGAATCCGCTCGATTTTGGGTTTAATGTGATGACGACGACAACTCACAAAACTTTGCGCGGACCACGCAGCGGGTTAATTCTTTCTAAGGGCAACGTAGCATCGCCACTTAGAAAACCAGAAAAAACGCTTGAAAATATTCCGATTCTAATTGATCGCGCAGTATTTCCTGGCACACAAGGTGGGCCACTAGAACATATTATTGCGGCTAAGGCGGTAGCATTTGGCGAAGCGCTAAAACCGGAGTTTAAAACTTACGCAAAAAATATTAAGAAAAATGCAAAAGTTTTGGCCGAGGAATTAGTTAAAGCAGGGTTTAAACTCTGTGGCGGCGGCACGGAAAATCATTTGATTCTTGCGAACGTTGAAGAAAGCTTTGGCGTGAATGGTAAATTTTATGAAAAAGCCTTAGACATGGTTGGCTTGACGCTTAATGCGAATGCAGTTCCTGGAGATAAAGGCGGAGCATTTAGGCCGAGTGGGGTTAGGTTTGGAACGCCAGCGATGACAACTCGCGGACTTGGAACAAAAGAAATGAAACAAATTGCAGTTTGGATGAAACGCGTAATGGATATTTGCGTTGGTGTTGGTACTGAAGAGAATATATTGAACGCCAAAGAAGAATTAGACGCAATTCGCGAAGAAGTAAAAAAGCTTGCCCTAGAGTATCCGGTTCCTGCAATTTAGGAATTGTGTTATAATCAAATGGTCGGGGTAGTAGCTCATCTGGTAGAGCGCAGCATTCGCATTGCTGAGGTGAGGAGTTCGAGTCTCCTCTACTCCACCATTTATTTTACCTTGCATAGATAATTCATTTATTATAAAATAGATTTAGATGCCCGAGTGGTGAAATTGGTATACACGTATGCCTTAGGAGCATATGCGCAAGCGTGCTGGTTCGAGTCCAGTCTCGGGCACCATAGAAATAACCCCTGTTGGGGGTATTTTTTTATTTGGCTAACCTTGAAAAATATGCGAAAATATGATAAAATAGGTAAGTAGCTTGTCTACGTTCTTTGATATGCCGACAAAAAATAATGGGGGGATTATTATGAAACTCAAAGTTGGCAATGCTGTTTATTTGCAGAAAAACGACGTCGCTTTTATTATGCACGATTTATGTTGCGTGCCGGCGTTTTTTGTGGATGAAATTTTTACTCCTGGCGAACCTTTTATTATGATGGATTTAGCGGAAGACGGGATGGAGTTTTGCTGCCGTCTCGAAAAGATTGAAAGTGTAAAGTGGGTGATGAATCAGGATTGGATTCTTGATTATCACGAGTTTAAAGACTTGCCGATCGGGACCCTGAAAGCAATGAGAATGCAGATTCGACAAGAATTAGATGAAAAAATTGACATTTTCAATGCGCAGGACGATGATTATCGTAGTAAAAATTTTAACCGAAAAGCTGCACTGTTTAGCCAAATGGAACATAAAATCTTTTCGCTCAAAATTATGGAAGATTACCTGAGAGCAAAAATTAGTTTCGTGTTTCCTGATGAGTTGGCCAAATCTATGGCCGTTCCACAAAAGCGCAAGAAAAAAACTTGGTTTGGACGTTTTTTTCGGCAATAAACAGAACCCCGCTCTCAGGAGCGGGATTTTTGTTAGGCGGTCAAACGGTTAAGGTGACGGCGTGAGACGAAATAGACAGCTGCGCCAGCGGCGAAGGCGAGAATTGTCAGGTCTGAAGCGCCAGTTTTTGGGAGCGTATTGGAAGTTTCGGTAGTCGGCGTGGCCTCAGTAGCGATACTGACTGAGGTAGGGGTGGCATTTTCTTCTTCGAGAATGAATTCGCCAGCTACTTCGTCAGATTCTATAGAGGTAACGGTCGTCGGCTGTTCTTCGGTAATTACGGATGGTTGTTTATTAATTTTAGAGACAACTAATAAAATAATTAGAGCGACCAAAATAACAGACATGATAATTGTGGTCAAGATAATGCCCTTGCGAGATTTGAGCGTCATATTTTTCTCCCTGTTTTATAGAGAGAATTATAACACTGTTTTATTTTTTGCGATAGAGAGAAATAGAGGCAGCCGCGTAGGTATGAGTCTTTAGCAATTCTAGGTCGGTTAATTCAGGGATTGTTGCCGTTTTTGGACTAGAGAGAACAAAAATTCCACCGGATTTGAGATAATTCGGGAGATTCTCTATTAGTTCTAGCGAGAATAGATTATATGGGGGGTCGGCAATAATAATATCGAATTGGGAAGGTGTGATGAATTTCGTGGCATCAGAAATCACGATTTCGGTGCGACTGCGGAACTCGCTAGGGAGGTTTTGGAGGTTATTTTTGATAATTTTGGCGATTTTTGGGCTTTTTTCGAGAAAAACGACCTTGGCTGCGCCGCGAGATAACGATTCGAGTCCTATGGCTCCAGAGCCAGCGAACGCATCTAGAACGACGCTAGAGGGCAGATACGGAGAAATCATATTAAAAAGAGCTAGTTTTTCGCGAGAACCCATAGGGTGAGTGTGAGTATCGTCAGGGGTGGAAAATTTAAAATTTTTTAATAGTCCAGAAATAATGTTCATTTTTTATCCTCGTCTGGAATGGCCGAAGCCCAAGCGATAGCAATCATGCGAGCGGCCTCTGGCAATAATTTAGTTTTGATATCAGCAGAAAGGCTTGGAGTCCACCCTTTATCCGCAAAGC
>DCGC01000041.1:6522-7271 GCA_002315165.1 Candidatus Saccharibacteria bacterium UBA1788
ATTATAGAGGTCTAGTTCAATAATACGCGCGGCCGCAGCCTTAAATTCTTGGATAAAATCGATATTTTTGAGGTCGGTTGCAGAGATGGGTGGAGCGAGCTCTTTAAGAGTGGCAGATGCGGCGACAGTAGCGACGCCAAATTCGAAGCTGATATGTCGGCTCATGAAACCATCAACACCCCAATAGTCCCAATTTTTCTTAAGCGTTTCTAGTTTTGTGTCGCCTCGCATAATACCTTTGATTGGCTCGCCAAAAATTTTATAGAATTCTTGGTCGGTCATCATTTCTTCAGCTACATCATGAAGCGGAAAATGGTGCGCCGGAGTAAGCCCGTCAGCAATCGAATGCGCGAGCCATGCTGCTTCAAAGGCGGCACGAACAGAATCGTGTTTTTCAAGAGCAACGCGAAGGTTATATTGGTGGTCGGAAATAATCTTAATAAACTCCGATTCTTCGCCAGCAATATAAAAATGCGACGGTTCGTCGATACCTGGACTTTTGCGCTTAATACCATCGGGACCACGCATGCCTTCGAAGTGTAAAATTTCTTTTGAAGTTGGGAAGAAAGCTGTTTTTTTGAGGTTTTTTGAGAGTAGCGCACGGGCGACACGGTCGAGGCGCTGATGGGTGCCGACGATTTTGCCAGTACGTTTCGTATTTTTATTAATGCCAAAAGTAGAATACATAATTAATTGAGGGTGGTGAGTTGCTGATATTTTTTAATAGAATTAGCTAACTCTGGATATTT
>DCGC01000041.1:7313-9365 GCA_002315165.1 Candidatus Saccharibacteria bacterium UBA1788
CTGGATATTTTACCATATCTTCTGGATTTTTTGCAAAAGCCTTAGCGTGTTCAGAGGCGGCAGCGATAAGGCGAGTATCTGATAAAGTCGCAATCTGAAGGTCTAGAGCGCCGTGTTGGAGGCTGCCATAGATTTCTCCTGGACCACGAATTTTAAGATCAACCTCGGCAAGATGAAAGCCGTCGGTCGATTTTTCGAGTTCTTTAAGGCGTTTAGAAGGCGGACGTTCGCCAGCTACAACAAGATAACAAAAACTCTCCGTAGTGCCACGGCCAACGCGACCACGCAATTGGTGGAGCTGCGCTAAACCGTAATTTTCCGAGTCCATAATAATCATCATGCTGGCATTAGGAACATTAACGCCTACTTCAACGACAGTGGTAGAGACTAAAATATCAATTTTTCCATTAGAAAAATCGGCCATGATTTTATCTTTTTCATCGTCTTTCATTTTGCCATGGAGAATTCCGACGTTAGCACTCGGGAAAAGCTTTTTGACTTTTTCGGTCTGTTTTTTGACAGAGATAGAGGTTTTAGATTCTTCAATCATTGGACAGATCCAATAGACCTGTTGTTTTTTGTCGATAATTTCTTTGACGTGGGGATAAAGGTCTTGCGTGAGGTTGATTTCGTTGAGGATTTTGGTTTTGATTGGCTGACGCCCTTTTGGAAGTTCATTAAGAATGGAGACATCGAGGTCGCCAAAAATTGCTAGCTGCAGAGAGCGCGGAATTGGAGTAGCCGTCATAGCGAGAAAATGCGGAGCGGTGTGGTTGAGCGCTTTCGTGAGAAGTTTTTGACGCTGGTTAACGCCAAAACGATGCTGCTCATCGATAATACAGAAAGCTAGGTTGGCAAATTCAGTATCATCGGTGATGATGGCGTGTGTGCCGATTACTAAATCTATTTGGCCGTTTTTAATGCGCTTTTTAAGCGCGTCTTTATTGCGAGTTGAGCCAATTAACAGCCCCACGCTAACACCGAGCGGGGCCAGCAATTTATTAAAGCTTTCGGCATGTTGAGTGGCAAGGATGGCCGTAGGGGCAAGAAGCGCAACTTGATAGCCGTTTTTAATGGCTTGATAGGCGGCGATTGCGGCAACAACTGTCTTGCCGGAACCGACGTCACCCTGTAAAAGACGATTCATGGGGATTTCCCGTTCGAGATCTTGGAGAATCTCCCAAGTAGCCTTGCGCTGAGCGCCAGTCAATTCGAAAGGTAATCTGGAGATAAAATCCTTAATAATATCAGCATCGAATTTAAGAGAAGTTGAGCGAAGCTTTTGGTTTTCTTGTTTGTTAAGATTAGCAGCCAAAATCAGTTCAAAAAGTTCTTCATAGGCAAGGTATTTTCTTCCCTCCTCAACGTCGGAAGATGATTCTGGGAAATGAACCCGGAAGAAAGCGTCTGAGCGAGCACCTTCCTTGACAAAATCCGGGCAATGTTCGCTAATAGGCAATAAATCTGGGATAAATGCAAGTTCTGGCCTGATGCTTTCGAAAAGTTTGGCAAAATTACTAGATTTAAAACTGCCTTTGACGGAATAAATAGGCTGGAACGGGGCGGTGGAGGTATCTACCGCCTCAACGTCAGTGGCAAGCTTGGCGGCTGGCGAAGTTAACTGATAATGGCCGTGGTTTAGTTCGTAGCTTCCAGTAAAATAGTATTCCTTTTTAGGATCGAACTGCTTGACGCGGTAGGGTTGGTTAAACCATACCACCCGAATAGCATCGGTAGAATCATGGATGACACCGTCCGTGACGGAAAAGTTTTTGCGGCTAGTACGAGTAGTGCGAAGATCAGAAATTTTGCCTTTAACGACAACTTTGCCGGGACGAATATCTGATAGTTTTGTGGCTGAGTGATAGCTTTCGTAAGAGCGTGGTAGATAATAGAGGAGGTCACGGAGGGTTTTTAGGCCAGCCTTGTTGAGAACCGCAAGGGTCTTTGGTCCAATCCCTTTGATATTTTCTACACTGCTAAATAAATCCATAGTTAAAATTATAGCACGGAAAGGTGGCGGCATTATTACCTTTCCCGCTCCGGCAACAA
>DCGC01000041.1:9418-9590 GCA_002315165.1 Candidatus Saccharibacteria bacterium UBA1788
GGGGTTTGCCCGTGCTGGCCGCTACCATTACGGTGGTAGTCTGATCGCTCAGTCGTCGTACGGCTACTACTGGTCGCACCGTACGTCAGGGGATTCTTACGGCCTGGTCTTCAATTCCGGCAACGTCGACCCTCGGGATCACTTCTCTCGCGACTACGGGTTCTCGGTTCGT
>DCGC01000026.1:0-197 GCA_002315165.1 Candidatus Saccharibacteria bacterium UBA1788
ACTAGCGGGCAAGGCAACGAACCGATAACCCGCGGCCGCGACTGAGGTTATTCTGAGGGCTGACGCCGCTGGAAGCGAAGCCCGCGTAGTAAGAATTCGTAGATGAATAAATACGGTGCGACCAGTAGTAGCCGCCCGACGACTGATCGTTCAGATCACCATTACCGCAATAGTAGTAGCCAGCACGGGCAAGCCCA
>DCGC01000026.1:260-5288 GCA_002315165.1 Candidatus Saccharibacteria bacterium UBA1788
ATTGTTGCCGGAGCGGGAAAGACTAAACCACTTTTATCTTGCAGAAACCCCATTTTCGTGGTAATATAGTCTAAATTATCTCATTATAAAAGGAGCATTTAATGCCTGAACCTAAAAAACAGAGCAGCCCACGCAAAACCGGCCTTCGCCGTTCTCATCTTCGCTTGAAGCTTGCTCGTGCCGTAAACAAAAAATCGCCAGTCAAAGCTTTCGAAACTGCGAAACAAACTCCAAATTTGAAAGTCAAAACTTGTAAATGTGGCACAAAAAAGTGCTGCAAAGCTAAAAAGGACTAATCAACGTGGCGTCGAATAGACATTTAGGAAGAATTATTGTCTTACAGAGTTTGTACGAATACGAATTTCGCACCAAGGCGGGCGACGCATCAACGGATATCGACCTTATTGTTGCCAAAAACATCGAACCTTACGAAAAGGCCCTCGGCGATACCGAATTTGCCTATACTTTAGCGCGCAATGTTGTTACTGCCGCACCAGAACTCGACGAACAGCTTAAACCTCTCGCCCCAGAATGGCCGATAGAGACTATTGCTGCTATCGATCGCAATGTCCTACGCATTGGACTCTATGAACTCTCAAAATGCAACGATAAAGTCCCTCCAAAAGTAGCCATCAATGAAGCCGTCGAGCTTGCTAAAGCTTTCGGCTCAGAGAACTCGTCTAAATTCATAAACGGCGTCCTCGGCACCGCTTATCGAAACATCTTCCTAGACGACTCATCAGAAGGGAATCATGAATCCAAAGAATCGCAAGCAGGGGAGCCTGAAAGTTCCAGAAGCTCTTCCAACTAAACAATACCGCGAATCCCCGCTCAAAAAATTTACCTCTACAGTTTTTCATAAAAAACCAGCCATCCAAGAAATCGTACGCGAACCTACCGCCGGCGGTATCGTTTTTCGTGTCGATAAAACTTCCAACGATATCGAAATTCTTCTTATCCAAGATTCCAAAAACCGTTGGACTATCCCTAAAGGGCATATCGAACCAGGCGAAACCGCCAAACAAACCGCTCTCCGCGAAATCGGCGAAGAAGCCGGGCTTTTCCATATTCGTGCCCTTACTTGGCTTGGCAAAATCCATTTTAAATACCGCCGTCTCGACCAGCTCGTCCTCATGACGACCCAAATTTACCTAGTCCAAGCCCTCGACGAAAAAGAAACCCCAACCAAAGAAAAATGGATGAACGGCATCAAATGGTTTTCTTTTACAGATGCACTCAACGCTATCGAATATGAAGACATCGAAAAACTCATGCTCATTGCAAAGAAAAAAATACGCTCAGGAGAATTTAACTAATGACAAAAGATGAAATCGAACAATATCAATCTTTCGCAAAAGAAAAACTCGGTTTCGAATTTAGTGATATTAGCCTACTCATAACTGCCCTTACTCACCGCAGCTATGTCAACGAACACAAAAATTCCAACCACCACGACCACAACGAACGCCTAGAGTTCCTCGGCGATGCCGTCCTCGAACTTGTTTCCTCGGATTTTCTTTTTAGAAATTTCACCGAACCAGAAGGCATCATGACTTCTTGGCGCGCAGCGCTCGTACGCACCGAATCTATCGGCGCCGCCGGTGAAGAGCTCGGCTACGAACCCCTTGTTCGTCTTTCTAAAGGCGAAAAACACGGTTCAGATCGCGCCCACGCCATCATCCTCGCCGACTGTTTTGAAGCGGTTATCGGAGCCATCTATCTCGACAAAGGCTACGCCGAAGCCAAAAAGTTTATCGAAAAACACATCCTTTCCAAAATCGACGACATTCTCGAATCTGGCACTTGGCGCGACCCAAAATCCTATTTCCAAGAAATTGCCCAAAAAAATTCCGGCATCACCCCAGTCTATCGCACTATTCGCGAAGAAGGGCCTGACCATGACAAAACCTTCACCGTTGGCGCCTACGTCGGCTCCGACCTTCGTGGAGTCGGCACTGGTCACTCTAAACAGGAAGCCCAAACCGAAGCCGCTAAAAAAGGCATCGAAAGCTATAAATCTGCCCACGAAAATCAATAAAAATCAAGTCTACCACGAGCATTATATTTTTACTAAAATAGTTATGTCTAGTTATACTTAGGTCCCCAACTAGACAAAACCCAACTAGCTGCGGATATCGTCATTTATGTCCGTAGCCAGGAGCCAATAAATCAGGCTCGCATAAATGACTCCAAAAAAATAATTTTTAAGGAGTTATCTATGTCGATAAAACTAAACAAAAAAGAACGCGTCGAAGTTATGGCACTCTTCGGATATGAAATGACCCCTTGCCAGCCGCTAACATTTAAACGCCGCGGCGAGTCGGAAGTCGAAGTAACCGAAGTTATGCGCACGCACATTAAATTTATCGGTGCCGCAACCTACCATATCTTTGACATTTTAGTCGGCAGTACAAGGTACTACCTCGAGTTTAACTCGACCGACCTTTCGTGGTATCTTCGCGCTCTCAACTAAAAGTTCACTAAAAAGTAGCTCTCGACGGGGCTATTTTTTATCCCTACATTGACTTTTTATTGCTTTTATGCTATAATGAAGGTATTGGATTTTAATTTATGCACAAGGGGGTGATTATGTGCCAAAATCCAAAGAACCCATCGTCATTAGCTTCTATACCAATGAATTCTACGACAAAATCCTCGAACTCGTAAAAGCCGCTGGCGCCTACGCCTCAGCAGTAAAACTGCACGAGAACCTCGAAGATGAGGCCACCGCTTGGAAAGTCCAAGGAGTCCTAACGCGTTACTACGAAGGAGATATGGGTATCCTCCGCGATACCATTCATTTTCGCCGTAGAGAATGTGGCAAAATTATCAGGGAACTAAACACTCTAAACCGCAATAACGGTATCAGAGAAATTATCAAACCGGATTCCTTGATTAATTTGCTCCTCGACGAAATTCGCCGTAGAAAATACGTACAACTTGCGAACAAACATCGCAAGAAAGACGAAATCGTCGACCTTCGCGTTATCGAAAGCGAATTCCGCGATTGGCGCGCTAAGAAGAAATGACGAGAGCCTCCGCTTCGTGCGGAGGTTTTTCTTTACTTTTTCGCTAAAATGATGTAAAATAATTCTCACTAACTAAATAAAGGAATAAAAATGCTCGCGATTCGCATGCAACGTAATGGCCGCGTCCACGCTCCAGTGTACCGGATAGTCGTCCAAGAATCCCAGCGCCACCCTCTTTCGGGTCGTGTTGTGGCTGAGGTCGGCAACTATAACCCAGAAACCAAGAAAACAACCTTGGACAAAGAAAAGGTGGAATTCTATCTTAAAAATGGCGCAAAACCTTCTTCTCGCGTCGCTTTCGTCCTCGAAAAGAACGGCATTGAGCTTCCAAAATGGTACAAAAAACCAGCTCAAAAATCCGCAAAAGCAAAACACGCTGACAAACTTCGCAAAAACCAACCAAAAGAAGAACCTGTCGAAGAAGCTCAAGAAGCTTAATAAAAATCGCCCTTCCGAGGGCGATTTTATGTTATACTATTTCTATAACAACTAACCCGGAGACCTTAAATGTCCACTATTGACCAACAATTCGTAGAGTATATCGTCAAAACTCTCGTTAATAATCCCGAAAAAGTCCTCGTTGATCGCAAAATCGACGAAAAAGGCGTTTTACTTTCTCTCTCTGTTGACCCTGAAGACGTTGGACGCGTAATCGGCAAGCGTGGTGCTACCGCCCAATCTATCCGCACTCTTCTTCGTGCTCTTGGCACTAAAAACGATGCTCGTTATAACCTCAAAATTGTCAATACTGACGAAGACGCTAAACCAGAAGCCCCAGTAGCAGCCCCAGCTGCCGCCAAAGATCCTATCGAAGACGAAACTTCCGAGCTCGCCGAAAAAACTCGTGCCGAACTCGCCGATCTTGACGACCTAGAAATCTAACACATCTCAACCTCACACACAAGAAAAATCCCCGAGGCTCGCCTCGGGGATTGCTTGTTACAAGAGGTTTAAGAAAGTTTCAAGTTCCAAAAGCGGCAAGTCAGCCGCCTCATCAGGGATAAATACTCCATACCACCAATTCTGGTAGTGTTTTTTGAGCCATTCAACATCTTCGTTGTATTTTCTAACAGCCCTGTTTAGAGTTTCGTTATCTTGAGATTTTATGCTAGATTCCACTGCTTTCGCCATTAAACAAATCTCCTCGTACCTCTCCCTCGTTTCTTCATATTCGACTTCCTGACTCGGCATATACACAAACGACATGAACAAGAACCCCTGTACCGACGCGATAATGGCAATTACCACCAAAGTCGCCACAGCATAGCCAATAAAATTCGGCTTATCAGGGTCATCTCTCCGCGCCGATGCAAACGCCGCAATCACGCCCACCGAAACAAGTAAAGTCACCACAGAAAACAAAATCACTCCGCACATAAAAAATCTCCTCCTTTTCCTCATGCAGATTTTTAAAGTTCTAGCTAGTGCGCTCTTTTAATTATAGCATATTTTCAATAAAAAATCAAACCATAAAAACCTAAAAAACTACTTGCAAAACCAATATGTTTATGTATAATAATAATTAAGCTAAAAACTGCGAGATTAGCTTACAATTTACAAGATCTAACGTTGAGAGTTTTATCTATGTCTAAAAATCCGCCTTTTATAGGTGGTTTTTTGGTTTTTTCCTTGCTTTTTGAATAAAAATAAGCTAAAATAACTCTTAAGAAGCAGTTTGCTGATTTTTTGGCGACCCGAAGGAGTAGCGATCTTAAAGGTCAAAAGTCAGCAGTAATCTTCGGCGCTAAAGATTACTAACTCTAATACAATAAGGAATTCTGTGAAATCACAATCAAACAGTGGTCGTATATTCTTTACTGAAGGCGACCAAGCACTTCCTATCCCTGATTTGATCGCACATCAAAAGGACAGCTGGGAAGATTTTGTCAAATCCGGACTCCGTGAAGTTTTCAACGAACTCAATCCTATCGACGACTACACGGGTCAAAAACTCTCTCTCCGCTTTAAAGATTACTACTTTAAAGCCCCATCAGAGAAC
>DCGC01000033.1:0-131 GCA_002315165.1 Candidatus Saccharibacteria bacterium UBA1788
TGGTAGCCATACCAACAGCAATACCCATCTGGCCATTGAGCAATATGTTTGGCAAAGCCGCAGGCAATACTACAGGCTCCTTTTCAGTTCCGTCAAAGTTATCACGAAAATCTACGGTCTCTTTTTCAATA
>DCGC01000033.1:182-2329 GCA_002315165.1 Candidatus Saccharibacteria bacterium UBA1788
ACTTTATCCATACGAGCTTCCGTATAACGCGACGCAGCGGCTTCGTCTCCATCCATAGAGCCAAAGTTACCCTGTCCCTCTACTAGCGTATAGCGCATCTTCCACGGCTGAGCCAAATTCACCATTGAATCATAAATCGAAGAATCGCCATGTGGATGATACTTACCCATCACTTCACCAACGATACGCGCAGATTTCACAGTCGCATGTGGAGCTTTCCACCCGTTTTTATTCATAGCGTACAAAATGCGACGGTTAACCGGTTTTAAACCGTCTCGAACATCTGGTAACGCACGGTCAACAATCACCGACATTGAATAACGTAGGAAAAAATCCTCCATTGTATTTTCAACAGTTCGCAGCTCAATACCCTGCTCAACTTGTTGCTCAGCTTGTTCAATGATTTCGTCTTTTTTCTCGTCTTCCATATTTCCTCCTTAAAAGTCCAAATCATCCAAGTCGACAGTTGCCGCTCGTGATTGTATAAAGTTTTTTCTCAATTCGGCCTGATCACCCATCAACTTTGTAAATATTGCATCCGCTTTTTCTGCATCCTCAATATTCACCCTAACCAAAATACGATTTTCAGGATTCATAGTAGTTTCCCAAAGTTGAGCAGCATCCATTTCTCCTAAACCCTTAAATCGCTGTTGCGCCGTATATCCAGCCTGCTTAAATCGCTCTTGATTCTCATCAATCTTAGTTCCAGTAGCCCTACGCTCTTCAATTTTTCTCGTCAAAGTCTCCTCAAGCGCGGTTTCGTCGTATATGTAATCTATTTTTCGTCCATTGCCGGTCCCTTTTATCAGACCAAACAATGGCGGTTTAGCCAAATAAACATGTCCAGCTTTGATCACTTCTGGCATATACCTAAAGAAAAACGTCAAAAGTAGCGTAGAAATATGCGAACCATCAACATCGGCATCCGTCATAAATACAATTTTGTGGTATCTCAAGCCAGTAATATCAAATTGTTCACCAATTCCAACCCCCAAACCTTTTATCAAAGATACCAGCTCCTGATTCGCCAACATCTTATCCAATCTAGCTCTTTCAGTATTCAAGACCTTACCACGAAGCGGCAAAATTGCCTGAATTTTCGAATCTCTTCCCTCTTTAGCGGAACCAGCAGCCGAATTACCCTCCACGATAAACAATTCACAATCCTCAGCGTGTCGCGAAGAACAATCCGCCAACTTAGAAGGCAAATTCAAACCTTCAAACGCACCTTTCCTAATAACGTTATCCCTAGCAGCTCTAGCCGCTTTCCTTGCGCGAGCAGCCAATGTTGCCTTTGACACTATCTTCTTAGCAATAGCTGGATTTTCTTCAAGATAATATCCAAAATATTCCGACATCACCTTGTCAACATAGCCACGAATCTCTGGATTTCCCAGCTTATTCTTTGTCTGTCCCTCGAATTGAGGATCTGGCAATTTCACCAAAATAACAGCAGTCAAACCTTCTTTAATATCATCTCCAGTAAGATTATCTTCTTTTTCTTTTAATAATCCATTCTTACGCGCATAGTCGTTTATCGTACGGTTCAAGGCAGTCCTAAACCCTACAACGTGCATACCACCATCCGGTGTTAAAACATTATTAGCAAATGGCTTCATAATCTCCGAGAAAGAATCATTATATTGGACGGCAATCTCCACCTCGGAATCTTCTACCTTCTTCTCTACATAGAAAATATCCTCCGCCAACACTTCTTTTCCATTATTAAGCCTCTTAACGTAGCTCTTAATTCCGCCTTCGAAATAGAAATTCTCACTCGCCCCAGTCCTCTCGTCTCTGACAATAATCAAAATTCCTTTTGTCAGATAGGCCTGGTGGCGTGCATAATTAGACACCCAATTATAATCAAATGTCGTAGTTTCCTTAAATATAGCCGGGTCTGGGTAAAAAGTAATTGAGGTACCGTGCTCTTTTATTGCTCCTTTAGTAGTTTTAAACTCAGAGGATGTCTTGCCGGTTTCAAACTCTACATGATGCGTTTTTCCGTTACGATATACCTCAGCAACCATACGCGTCGACAATGCATTCACTACTGATGAGCCAACACCATGCAAGCCGGAAGATACTTTATATCCACCATCGCCAAACTTACCGCCAGCATGCAGGACCGTTAAAACTGTTTCCAA
>DCGC01000033.1:2339-6769 GCA_002315165.1 Candidatus Saccharibacteria bacterium UBA1788
GTAGACTTTCCGGTTTTAGGATGAATATCTACAGGAATGCCACGACCATTATCATCAACTCGCACTCCACCATCTTGCAAAATAGTAATTTCAACCGTATTAGCATATCCAGCAATCGCTTCGTCAATCGAGTTATCAGCAATCTCTTTTATCAAATGATGCAGCCCATCATAACCAGTAGAGCCAATATACATACCAGGGCGCAAACGCACCGGCTCAAGCCCTTCCAATACTCTAATTTCCGACGAATCGTAGCTCTCCGCCGCCCCTTTGTCTCTCGCTTCGGACATAAAAGTTACCTCAACTTATAAAATTACCCCCCTATTATACCAATCTCTTCTCTATTTTTCAAGAGTCGGACAGCTTAGCGCTCATCCTTTTCTCGATTTCTTGGCTCACAACTCTAGCCGGTTTTCCATATTTTGTCGCAGAATATTTCTTTAATGATTCCAAGACTTCCGGCTTCCCCTCTCCCATTGGAGGCAACAATGCCATCGTAAACGGACTAGATGGCATACCATGCATCATCACTGTGGCCACCGCATGGTGATTTGGCAATTTATGCAAATCTTCAGCATTAAAAACCGGTAAGTATACTTTCTCTAGCAACTCAGCATCGGTAACTCCCAAACGCCCCGATATTATAGTACCAACATTGCCTAAAATACCTTCCCTAATTTTATCGGTTAACTGCGTCACGAATTGATTAGCTACCACAAGATTCAATCTAAACTTCCTAGCTTCAGATAATATGCTCTCAAAACTTTCCGTCGAAAAATTCTGGAACTCATCAACAAACAAACAAAAATCATTTCTATCCGCCTCAGGAGTATCCACTCTACTCATTGCTGCCGTCTGAAATTTCATTACAAAAATCATACCCAACAATTTAGAATTCATCTCTCCCATTTTCCCCTTTGATAAGTTCACTAACAAAATCTTTTTATTATCCATAATATCTCTGATATTAAATCCAGATTTTGTCTGCCCTAAAATATTCTTCATCATAGTATTCGACAAGAATGGACCCCACTTAGAAACGAACCACGTAGTCACTTCACCAGCATCGCTACTGCGTTGGGAGGCTGGGAATTCCCTAGTCCAATAATCATAGACCGATCTATCAGTAACGTATTTTAATTTCGCTTTTACAAATTCAGGGTCAATAAAACATTTCGGTATATCAATAAATGTCGCCCCGTTAGGATCACTCATCAGCAATAAAGCAGCATTTCTAAACATGTGTTCACCTCGCGGGCCAAAAATTCCACTGTGCTCCGGGTCATACAAAGAATAAAGCATATTGATTCCCTCTTGGACGATAAAATCCTTCTGGTCTGCAGTTTCATATTCAAACATATTCATACCAATTGGGTTATCTAAATCACCAGGGTTAAAATAAATCACATCATCTATTCTCTCTTGAGGCACCTTGCTTAAAATATCCTCTACAACATCACCATGCGGATCTATAAAAGCAAAACCTCTCCCGTCCATCATATCTTGATAAGCTAAATTTCCAAGAAATACCGACTTACCCATGCCAGTAGCACCAACTACATAAGTATGCCTCCTCCTATCATCAACAGAAAGCCTTATTTGCTTTTGTTCTCCTCTAAATTCATTAACACCGAGCAAAATCCCTTCATTCACCAACTTAGCTGGCCCCTCAACTTGCTTAATCGCCTGTCTTTCTACCTGACTCGTCGGTATGGCGTTCTGTTCTGGAAGATGAAACAAAGACGACAACTCAACGCTATTCAGAATACAGCCATTGTTCTTAAGAGAAAAATTGCGCATGATATAGTCCAAAGCCAACTTTCGTTTATCTCTCTGCTCCGCATAGACAAACCCGTTACTAGTTGGAGAATCAAATTGCGAAAATGCCGCCACTACGCCTGACAATATCACTTCCGCCCTCATGCTCGTATTTGAACTAGCGACAATGCGAATCAATGTCTCAAATGCTGGGTATTTGGTTTTATCTTCAATCCTGCTAATTTCCTCTTGTTCTAGATTAGTCAGCATTTTTGGCTCCTTGTCCTTTTCTCCGCGCTCCTCAGGAACCCTCCATGGCGCTACAACAATATCGTGCGCCAAATTTCCTAAACCATTTCCAATATTATTATTTTTATTGTTCCCCTCTCGTAAATTTTTTACTCGGGTATTAGCATCATTTTTCCAGCCATCATCGACAGGACGAATCATTATTTGTACGCCAATTCCATCTCCACCCTTCGCCATCGACATAGCATTGAGTAAAGCAACACTAGCGTCCCTTCTCGTGTCTTTATACGTACCAATAGGATAGAAAAATTCTTTCTTCAACCTCAACTCACCCCCAACAACTCCGTCAATTTTCCCCTCTTTCGAAAAGATATTCTCCCTACCCGTCTCTTCTACCCTAGCAGTTGGATATGCCGACATGATAGCTTGTTTTACTAGCTCCGTCATTACAGCAGGAACAATCGCGTAATATTTTATAAAACCGTCTTTTGCTACAATTTCAAAAGAAACATGCTTCTGCCCATGAATCTTCGTCTTACCGCCCTTAGTTATAGTCGAAGCAATCATGGAATAAAGTATCTGAGCCTGGCTCAACGCTTCCTCTACGACATCTCTCTCGTCTCGGCCATTAGCTTGTATGTCATCGGTTCTAGGCGGTAAATGAATCAGCATCGGCACCATCTTCAAACCTCGTTCTAATGCCTTAAATTTTCTCTCTTTTCTTACATGGCCAGACCACAAAACCCCAACCACAACGGATAGTAACAATATCACAAGAATAACAATTCCCACCTCTTTCATATCCTATTTACCCCTTCCTATCTGTCGTCCAAACATCCCCAAAATAGCCTCCTCACTCAATCTGTTCACATCATCATTCAAAGCACTCGGATCGTCTTTGTCCGCCTCTATCGTAGCGAGTGTTAATTTTTGAAATTCAGCGCCCAGTTCCTTCGAGTAGAACGATCCATCTCTATCAATTGCAGTTTTTGCGGCATATCCTATATTTTCAGCGTCTGTAACCTGCTCTACTTTTGCGTATTTCATTGCTGGAACATTAGATTCTGTCACATCAGTTTCTGTCGTAATACTAAAATCTCTCTTTTGCTTTTCTTCAGAATCTTCAGCCAATTGATTTCCTTGAAAACCAAATTTCTCAGCCTTAAAACCAGAAAAAACAGATTCATTGCTGCCCCCTAAAGTATTGCCAACATTATTATGCATATGGTTTTATTTTAGCACAAAAACCTTGAAATTAAAATCTTTTGCTAGCCAAAAAACACGCTAAAAAGACAAACGCTACCGATGCTGAGATTCCAAACAAAAGATTCACTCCAAAAGATTTTGTTAATAAAACCATCACCGGCGCAAATGCAGTAATTGCAACGTAAATATAGTGCCTGCTCGTTAACTCTTTTCCCTTTCCACTTATTCTCAAAAACATTTTTTCTAAATAGAAGAACAGCCCATAAGACAAAATATAAATCATTGTAAAAAAAACTAAAACTCCTAATGGGCCTATTCCCAATGGAGTCGTAAAATTTAGCATCACCAAAATAACCAGCAAGGCAAATATTGTCAGGTACGGTATTATTCGTTTCTTCACTAAGCTATTATAGCATATAAACGTTAGCCGTATATGTATTATCTCCCACAAGAAAACTAGGATCCAAGAGTGGCGAATTATCCAGCACTAAATCTTTACTATTCGCCGCAATTCCGCCAACTCTTGGCCCTTTGACCGCTCTACTATTGTAGAGCATATCCTTATTATTCCCTTACTTATTCTTTTTGTTTCTCTTAATGTGCTAATAAGTGTCGAAAATAACGCGCTCCTCATTTTTTTGGCGGAGCTCTAGGTAATTCCTATAGTTGTAATTTATGGCTAGAAATTACCTTTTCGCCCGCCAAAAGTATTCTATTTTGCCTTCATATTTCTTCCTTTTTTGTTTTTACTTTTTATTTTTATCGTTCCTACGATAGCTTCATAGTAGCATAAACATAATAAATAATCAATATTTTTGTTCAATATTATGTTGTATTATGCACAACATAATATCTGTTACTATATAGTTATTAACGTTGTATTTCTAACAACGTATAACTTTATACACCCACTAAACTAATAGTCGGTTATGATTCCCCTTCGCCAATCATAGTCACATAGAAAACAATATTCATTTTATTTTTTCATTATCATTATTGCCCGCCACATTATTTTTTTCTTAAAAGCCCTTTGCGTTCTTGACTACAAAAACCAAAAAACATTCGCATCACACGCACAATGCGACGTTGCCAACACAACAGCGCAACAAATCATCTTCCTTTTTTTCTACCAAAATTTTCTATTTTTTTAAAAAGCACGGCCAATGGCTAGCTCCCCTTCGCGATAAAACTAGACATTTTTAGTTCAAAATTGGCTG
>DCGC01000033.1:6789-16146 GCA_002315165.1 Candidatus Saccharibacteria bacterium UBA1788
AAAAAAATAAAAAAATTGTGCAAAAAGTCTATTGACACAAGCTTTTTCATGACGTATTATAAGGGTAGCTTTTGAATAAAATAATTATTCAAAAGGCAAAAATAAACATTTTAGCCAAAATAACTCCACACTCTACAGAAGACCGGTTTTCCTCGCAGTTACCGGTCTTCTTTTTTTATCTTCCCACAAAAAACTACCCGCTTTCGCGTGTAGTTATAAACAAAAAGTGGTGGAGCTGCCGGATACTGCCTCCGGGTCCGAGATACGTCCAAATACCATTCTACATGCATAGTTTCCTGTTTCATCTCGACAAGTTCTAATAGCTGCAGAAAACAAAACTATTAGACGTCATGACTATTTTTTCATATTGAGTTGCGTCAATGCCTCAATCTTAGTCTCGAAATATAATAACCCATACGCCTACGAAACCTCAGCGCAGAGCCAGCCTTAAATTAAATTAGGCGTAAGCTGGCATGTATGCAACATGCTTAGCAAAAGTGTTTTTAGCACTTATTCAATACTTACGGTATCAATCGTCATGCTTGATATTTTTTAATATCCCGTCTAAGCTTTGTCAGCCCCAAACCTAATCAAATTATATCATACTTCCCCTGTAAAAGATAGTTGCAAAATTCTTATTTTTAGATTAACCTCAAAGTATATGATTTCAAAAACATATTCAGCTATACCTTTCGGCTACGATGGCCGAATCATCGAGGTAGAAGGAGACATCAATAAAGGACTACCTGCTTTTAACATTGTCGGTATGGCCAACAAAACCGTCAACGAATCGAAAGAGCGAGTAAAAAGCGCACTCACTAATTCAGGCTTCTCTTTTCCAAACAAAAAAATCACCATCAACCTTGCTCCCGCAGATCTAGCTAAAGATGGTTCCTATTTGGATTTACCAATAGCAATCACCGTATTACTAACTTCCGGACAACTTTTGCCTTTAGACACAAAAGATCGTCTCTTCATAGGCGAGCTATCACTCAACGGCGATCTACGCCCCGTTCGCGGCATTATCAACATTATCGAGGCCGCGCGTAATTCGCGCGTCAAGGAAGTCTATATTCCATACGACAATCTATCTCAAGCATCCCTCATCCCAGATATCACTATCATCGGAGTTAAAAACCTAAAACAGCTCTTCCTTCATCTGAAACACGAAAGTATAATCACAAACCCAAATATTGTTGTTAAAAATAACAGTACAGATTCAATCTCGCCAATTCTAGACCACGTCCGTGGGCAAAGTTTTGCAAAAAGAGCTATGGTAATCGCCATCGCTGGTCATCACAATATTCTTATCTCTGGGCCGCCAGGAGCCGGCAAAACGCTTCTAGCCAAAGCTGCTGCCAATTTATTGCCAGATCTAACACCAGAAGAGCAACTATCTGTTACCAAAATCCACTCCATTGCCGGTATTAGCGTCGACGAAGCCATCGCTAGACGTCCTTTTAGGTCCCCGCATCATACTTCCAGCTCAATATCAATCATAGGCGGAGGAACAAAAGCCACGCCAGGAGAAATATCGCTGGCACACCTAGGCGTACTTTTCTTAGATGAAATCCCAGAATACCCAAGAAGCGTGTTGGAGGCCCTGCGTCAACCACTCGAGGACAAGACCATATCTATTTCGCGAGCAAACCAAAAAACTATCTATCCAGCAGACTTTATGCTTATCGCGACTATGAATCCTTGTCCGTGCGGCTATGCAGGTGACCCAGACCATGAATGTACTTGTACATCTCAGCAAATATCTAATTATCTTAAAAAACTGTCCGGCCCACTATTTGATAGAATCGACATGAATGTTTCAGTCCAAAAAGTAGATAACTCTGACCTACTCAAATCAAGTACCGATTCTTCTAAGGAGCATATTGATGCAAAAAATAATATTTCCAAAGCATTAAAACAACAGAGAGAAAGATACGGAAAAAACGATTTTTACAACAGTTCCCTATCTTCGCATCAAGTCTCTACGCAAATTGTCCTCACACCAGCCGCTAAACAAATTCTTTCCAGCGCCTCGGAAAAACTCAATCTCTCCGCTAGGTCGTATTTCAAAATTATAAAGGTTGCACAAACTATTTCCGATTTAGATGGAGACGGAAAAACTGTCGACATAAACCATATTACAGAGGCTTTATCTTTTCGCAAACGATAAAAACGCTTGTTATTTTGAGCATTTTTTGATATAATATCCAACAGGTTAAATCAAGAGAAAGGATCTACAATTAGTAAAACCGTATCGCACACTAAGCTCAACGGAGAAATCCGTTACCCATCAGTTCGTGTTATTGGTTCTTCTGGAGAACAACTAGGCATCATGTCTAGCAAAGAAGCTCAAATCCTAGCTCGAGATCAAGGAGTTGATTTGGTGGAAATAGCCGCCAATGCCGATCCTCCTGTTGTCAAAATCATCGATTGGGGCAAATATCAATACCAAAAGATGAAAGAAGAGGCTAAAAACCGCAAAAAAGCCCGAGAAAAACAATCCGAGCTCAAAACGATGAAAATTGGTCTCAAGATTAGCGACAATGACCTCAATATTAAAACCCGCAAAATCCGTGAGTTTCTCGAAGACGGAGATCGTGTTAAGATCATGATTATCCTTCGAGGCAGAGAGATGGCGCACAAAGATTTAGGTGACCAGCTACTTAAAAAAGTAACCGACAGCCTATCGGAAATAGCCGTCATCGAAGGAAAAACTCAATGGAGCGGTCGCAACTTATCAGTCGGAGTTCGGAAAAAGTAATTCCTTTTACTTTAACGGCTCCCTGATCGTTCTTTTATTACAAACTATAACTACTAAAAAAGGAAAAAATATGCCAAAGCTTAAAACGCACAAAGGTACAGCCAAGCGTATCAAAATCACCGGTTCTGGTAAACTCGTACGCGAACGCGCATTCGGCAACCATATCCTTGCCAAAAAATCAAAAGCCCGCAAACGCAACATGAAAACTGCTGCTCAAATCAACGGCAAAATTGCAAAAAACGTTAAGACCGCACTAGGAGTTTAATCATGAGAGTCAAACGTGGCGTATCTGCGCATTCTAAACACAAGAAAATTTTAACCCAAGCTAAGGGGATGCAGCACTACCGCACCCGTAGCTTCCGCCTTGCCAATCAAGGTGTTATTAAGGCTCTTCGTTATTCTTATCGCGATCGTAGGAACAAAAAACGCGACCTTAGAGCCCTATGGATTACTCGCATCAATAACGCATCCCGCGAACTTGGTCTTTCCTACTCTCAGCTCATAGCTGGCATGAAAGCCAAGAATATCAATGTTGATCGTAAAATCCTTTCAGATTTAGCAGTTAACAACCCAGAAGCCTTCAAAGCTATCGTTAATACAGTAAAGGAGAAATAATATGGCAGTCTGTGAAATTACCGGAAAAGGCAAGATGTACGGCCATAACGTTTCTTTTTCTCAACGACATACTCGCAAAGTTTTCAAACCAAATGTCCAAAAGAAGGTCTTAATCATCAATGGCCAAAAAGTCAAATGCAATGTGAGCACCTCCGCTCTTCGCACTCTTAAGAAAAAAGGTTTAATTAAATAATAACCACCGCAAAAAACCAGCCCTTAGGCTGGTTTTTTGATAATTAAGCCTTCAATAAGCCGGATTTTGTAATCTCAAAGAGATCGACAATCATCTATCTAGATAATAAATTGCTTTATCATTCTAGCGGTGAGCGTGCATCCTCGGGACAAGGTCTCTAGCACTCCTTGCAGCAAGTAGGGTTTGCCTCTGCTAAATGTCACCACTCAGCACTGCGAGCTCTTACCTCGCTCTTTTCACCCTTACCTTTCGGCGGTTTCGTTTCTGTGGTACTTTCCCTACCCTTACGGGCGGTCGTTGTTAACGACTACTTTTCCCTATGCTGTCCGGACTTTCCTCTGAAAAATTCCAGCGATTGTCTTTCGGGCTCACCATTATTCTACCATGTCAATGTCAAAATGTCTATCTACAGCTCTATTTGCCAACATATCCGCTTCTGCATTCTGTTCTCTTTTTACATACATGAACGCACACGCTTCAAAATTCTTGAGCAAATCTTTTATGTCTAAGTACATTGGCAATAAATCACTATTCTTCACTTTGTAAACTCCATTCAACTGATTTACCATCATTAAATTATCACTGACAAATCTAACATTTTTAAGCCCTAAGTTTATTGCCTGTTGACACCCCTCTCGCATAGCATAATACTCCGCCACTCTACTAGTTGCAAAACCGACAAATTCGCCACCATTTTTAATTACTCTACCCATAGCATCTACTATATGATAGCCCACGCCCGACGGTCCAGGATTCCCCCTGCTACATCCATCAATATAAACCGTTGCTCCATTCACCGATTCTCTATACTCCCTACTCCTATATGTACTATGTTGTTCTTCAAGACCCAATATCGTCATGCTGGATTCGTTAATCTTTATACTGGACTCTTGTTCTTGACCTTTTATAAATTTATACGCTGAATAGCGTTCCCCTAAACTTATCTTTTGCTTTTCTTCAAGCTTCACCGCATATATGATATATAAATTGCCCAACTGGCTCGCACCTTCGAGATCAACAAAAGTAACTACATCTTTTAATTTTACCGATTCAGCATTAACACCTATATTTTCATACAGGATTCTCACCATTGCCTCCTCAGGTTGCTCACCAAAATTAATCTTGCCAGCAGGCAATTCCCAAGTTGATTGTTCCTGGACTAATCGACCTTGCGCCTTCTTTACCAATAACACCCCGTCGCCTTTATCGACTAGTCCGACCACTCTAATTCTTTGCTTCATCAATACCCACCATATAATTTTCTTTCCATGCTACCCCCAGTGGCTATGTTTTCCCCGTAATACTACAAGGTGGGTAAAATCTTATGCGAGGTTCCCACGGGAGCCAAGCCACGAAATCCCTTTAACATGATTATTCAGGAAAATCATGCCGCCACTGAGGACACTCCTATTATAAACCAATCAGCCAATAAAAGCCATTCAAAATACCAGATATTCCCCAACTCATCACGCTAGTAAAAATGCTGCTGCAGAAAAACAGTAATATATATACAATCACCAATCCTCCCCTTTCAATCTTTTCCATTATATCCCTAACTGCATCCGGCGCCATCGCATACAATATCCTCGACCCATCAAGCGGAGGAATAGGAATCATGTTAAAAACCATAAAACCAAGGTTAATCATAACAAATTCAATCGTAACAAAACCAATCCAGCCATTATTATATAAACAACCAGTAAAATGCCCCACCAAAAACCAAGCCAAAGCTAGCACAAAATTCGTCATCGGACCAGCGATAGCCACCAAAGCCATTCCCCATTCCCTAAATTTCAAATTTTTTCTATCGACAGGCACCGGCTTAGCCCCACCAAAAACTGGTCCTCTTCCAGCAGATAATACATAAAGCATCAATGGCAACAAAACAGAAATAAATGGGTCCAAATGTTTGACAGGATTGAGAGTTAATCTTCCCTCATTTTTTGCAGTCTCATCACCCAAACAATATGCAACAAACCCATGCGCCAATTCGTGGAGCACCATAGATGCTAATATTACCCCAAGAACCGTTAATATTTCCACCAAACTCATTAGCTTAAAACTACTACCTCAAGTGCTAACGGTAATGATTCCAAATTTTTCACCTTCAATTTTTTCTCAGACCTCGCAGTAAGCTTCAATTCAGAAACCATACCATCTACATTTCCCATAGAAACCACCATTTTAGGCTCAATCTCACGAACAGCTCGCACCGAAGAAGTGCATAATATATTCGCAACGCCTAAATCATCCAAACCCTCTTCAATCCCACCAATAATCCCCACATGAACCCCACCAATCTCAACATCATAAATAGTTTTATGGCTTTCCGTCATAATTCCACGAATAGTCGCATCGCCAATTTCAAACTCTCCAGGGCCGGTAATTTTCCCTACCCCCAAATTAGCATCTATCGTTGCATCACCAACATTAAACCTAATCGAATTCTTTTTTGTATTGATGATAATCTCATCTTGATTCTTTGATTCTATGTCAAACATTTTTACTCCTTTATAATCTTATCCGGGTCTATTATCTCGCTAACATCCATATCTAAAATTTCCAGGACAAACCTGTCCCTTACACTTTTTCTGTATAAGAAATCATCTTGACTCAAAATTGCATAGTTCATCGGTTTGCCCTGCTTTTTTTCTATCACTTCCGCCCAATGCGTTAGTTTTTTAGTCTTATCATTGCCGATTATAAGCATATCCACACCCTCTTGCCCAGGAACTCGATTAGTTATCAATAAAGCCGCTAAATAATTTTTTACTGGCTTAATATATTCATCCCAACTGCTCTTGCGCACATCTTTGTCTTTTGTTGTATCAACTTTTTTAGAAAATATTTCCGTCAACGCATGCGCATATGGGTGCTTAAGGTTTGCTGAGTAATAAACTTTGTTATCATATGTATCATTTTTTATAATACCTACGCTCTCTAAGTTTAATAGTTCCCTTCTTACTGAATTTATCTGTTCCTCAATTACTCTAGTAATTTCTCGCACATAATAAGATTTATCGAGATTAGAGAAGAACAAGTTTAATAGTTTAGTCCTAGTCTTTGAGCCGAATATTTTTTCTGCAGGATTACTATTTTCTTTACTCATCTTGCATACATTTTAGCACATACGACTTAATTTTATCAAGCGGAAGCCAAACTATTTGCTTGTTTCGCCTCAGCCATGTTAGCTGTCTTTTTGCTAAATGCCAATCGTCATACCCCGCTAGCTCTTTTGCCTCATCGATAGTTATTTCCCCCTCCAAATATCTCCACGCAAATTGATATATATTACTTTTCATTGCCTGCAGACCCCAGCCATACTTATCAACCAACTCCCGAGTCTCAGCATATAGTTCCGAACAAAACATTTGTTCAATTCTTTTTACTAGGCGCTCTCTTAATATTTCTTTATCCCAATCTACTCCAACAATAAAAAATTGTGAATCAATTTTTTCTCGGTCCAGCGCACCATTTTTACTTTTTTCGTCAAAATGATAGTCGTAAACCAGCGCATCGATATACAAACCAGTTCCGCCTACTATAATTGGTACGTGCCCGCGTTTTCGTATCTCATCTATTTTATTCAACGCATACTCTTTCCAATCCGCCACGGTAAAACGCTCGTCCGGATTCACTAAATCAAAACCAAAATGACATACCCCAGAGCGCTCTTCCACGGAAGGTTTTGCCGTCCCCACATCCATACCACGATATATTGTTCTCGAATCAGCAGAAATAATCTCCCCATCAAGAGCCTTAGCTATTTCTATAGCTACACCAGTTTTACCCGAACCAGTAGGTCCGACAACAACCAGCACCTTGCCATCGTATCTATTTAATTTTTTGGAGATATTCACCAAGTTCGTTTAGCCCTACCTTCCCCTCCGTATCACGCAAACGTATGCTTACTTCCCTATTTTCTGCATCTTTTTGGCCAATAACCAAAATCGCTGGTATCTTCATAGCAACGGCACGCTTAATCTTTTTGCCCAAGCTATCATCAGAATCATCAATAGAATATCTAATCATATTATTTTTAATAGGGGCATTCAATTCAGACTTGTCAAGGATATCTTTTATTTCTTCAACATAGTTATCAACTTTATCATTGACAGTCAAAACCCTCACTTGTTCCGGAGCACACCAAAATGGGAACCATCCAGCAGTATGTTCTATAAACACACTCATAAATCTTTCGATCGAGCCAATCAACGCACAATGAATCATAATAGGCGTTTTCTTAGAGCCATCAGCATCAGCATATTCAAGCCCAAACCTCTTAGGCATTGCATAATCAAGCTGCACCGTAGCTAACTGCCATTCCCTACCAAGAGCATCGACCGCCATAAAATCCATCTTTGGACCGTACATAGCCGCCTCACCAATACCTACAAAATATTCCATCTCAAACTTATCCGCCATCCTCTGTATTGATTTTTGAGCTTTATCCCACATCTCAGGATCACCAATATAGCCTTCACCATCATCCCTAAAGGACAAACGCAATTTTAATTTCATTCCAATTTTAGAATACAAATCTTTTGCAGATTCAATCAATTCGCCAAACACCATCTCTACTTGGTCATCCGTACAAAACACATGAGAATCGTCCTGAGTAATTGAACGAACCCTCGACAATCCGCCAAGTTCGCCTTTTCTTTCATCGCGATACACCATCGTTGTCTCTAAATACTTAATAGGCAGCTCTTTATACGATCTTGGCACGCTTGCAAAAATCTGACTATGATGCGGACAACTTACTGGTTTAATCGCTAATTCATCACCGGATTCAGAGCTCACAAATTTTAGCAGCTCTGGAAACTTTTCATAATGTCCCGAAGTTTTATAAAGATCAACATTCGCAATATGTGGAATACAAACCTTTCGATATCCACACCTTAAACGATACCCTTGCGTAAAATCGTTTAAAAGATCACGCAAAATTGTTCCTCTAGGAGTAAAAAGTGGCAACCCCGCCCCAACCAAATCAGAGAAGCAAAACAAATCTAGCTCTTTCCCAAGTTTCCTATGGTCTCTGGCTTTAGCTTCTTCTTGCTTTTTAATATATTCATCAAGTTCTTCTTGCGTCCCAAAAGCTACCCCATAAATTCTCGTCAGCATTTCGCGTTTTTCATCACCACGCCAATACGCCCCCGCCACCCGTATCAGTTTAAACGCACCAATTTCTTTCATATTCTCAACATGTGGACCACGGCACAAATCTTCGAACAAAACTTTTCCATTTGGTGTCACAATATCATAAAACGTGATCACTTCATTTTCTGGAAGATCGTTAATCAATTCAATCTTGTATTTCTGTCCATTTTCGTTCGCCCACAGCAATGCTTCATCTCTAGACACTTCCCTTCTAACCATTTTGCATCCCTGCGCAATAATTCCCCGCATCTTCTTCTCTATTTTCGCAAAATCAGTATCAGAAACTTTCGCATCTCCAAAATCAATATCATAATAAAAACCATTTTCTACCGTTGGGCCCACTCCAAATGTTGTTGTAGGATAAAGCTCCTTAACCGCAGCCGCTAGCACGTGGCTCAAGGTATGACGCATTTTATCTAATTGTTCTTGATTTTTCATACTTTATCCTTTCTTTGTCTCTTTATTTTATCACATTTTATGCTAAAATAATAGATATGGGTCGCTAGCTCAGTTGGCTAGAGCGTCTCGTTTACACCGAGAAGGTCGGGGGTTCGAGCCCCTCGCGACCCACCATTCCACAAGGCCTTAGGCCTATTTTTTATACTACTAGCGGGCAAGGCAACGAAGC